>NZ_LZML01000086.1:0-6979 GCF_001665695.1 Nocardia sp. 852002-51101_SCH5132738
GACCGTTTGCGCTCCGATTTCGGCTCGGGATCCAGCGCCGGAAGACGCCCGCGCACACCGGTCTCCCGCAACTCCGCATCCAGATCCGCCACGACGTCGCGGATGCCGGTCATATCGTCGTGATCGTCGCGGGCCTTCGCGTCCTGGTAGAGATCCATCAGGCTCGCGCGAGCCTCCACGAGCGCCAGCTGTTGCTCGGTGGGGTCGCATTTGTCGTCGACGGGTTCGGTCTCGATGTGCCAGCCTTCGTGGGCCTGCTGCATCCGCAGAGCGCGAGCCCGAGCAGCACACGAGGGGCACACACTGGCAAGTGTCGACTTGCAGGGTGCGCCAACGTATTTCGATTCCCCGGTGCCGGGGTCGAACGAGTACATCGGGATCGGTCGGCGGCACTCCCCGTATTTGTCGGCCGCCGCCTGAGCGATGTCGTACAGGTTCGGCATCGACCGCCGATCCGCCGCGGTTTCCCGGACCGGGGCGAGGGAGGCCGGATCGGTGTCAGGCTGTTGGTCTGTCATGGTCTGGCCTCCCTCATCAGTGGTGGTGGTTGTCACGCGGCGTTGTCGTCTTCCTGGCGGGGCGGTCCTCCCAAGCCGCCGGGGATGTGCGGAAACAGGGCCGAAACCGGCTCAGCGAGCGAATCACCGTGGCGGAACACCAGTTGCACACGAGCCGGGCCGGTGACGCTCACCCGGCATTCCTGAGCCCGGAACGCGTGGGCAAGGGTGACCGCGCGGTTGGCCCAGTCGTCAGGGCACTGACCCGACAGCATCTGTACCCGCACGGTGTCGGTGGTCTCGCCGATCCCGATACCGAGAAGCCGCGGAGTCCTCACCGCCTGATCCAGGTCGTTGCGCACCGACAGGCCACAGTCATCCACCAGTGCCGACCACTGACGCCGATACCGGAACCAGGCCAGAAACCGCGCCCGAGCACGCCGAGTGATCCAGCGGTGAAACGATTCCCGATACCGCGCCCACCACAGCACCAGCACGCCGACCGAGGCCGATGCCGTGGCGGTTGCGGGGAGCCAGCCGTAGAGCCAGAAAAGGCCGGCTGTTGCGGCGATCGGCAGGGACACCATGGGGAACAGCAGCGCCCACCAGGCCAGGACGAACACCGCGATCACGACCCACCCGACCACTGCAAAGAACGCGGTGAAGATGTCTTCTGCCGCATCGCGGCGGGTGGAGACTGTAGTGGTTTTGGTGGTGGTGTTCACTGCTTCACCTCGGATGTGTCGAACAACCCCAGCTGACCGGGGCACTCCCAGTTGGCGGGGAGGTCTTTGACCTTGCGGCGGTTCTTGGACTTGCGGACCCGATCAGCAGCCGCCTGAACGATCGGATTCACTTGTGGTCCTTCGGTTTTCATGCCGCCCAGTCCCCTCCGTCGGGGTCGTATCCGGCCCACTCGAACGCCTCTCCGGTTTCGGCGAGGATGTTCAGCGCCACCGCGATCGGGTCGAGTCCGCGTGCTTCGAGCTGGCAGCGCCGACGCCCGTGCAGGTCGATCACATCGGCGTATTCGCTTGTGCGCTTGCTCATTTCAGGTTCTCCTGTTCGTCATCGGGTGCACCGCAGCGGTCGCAGCGGCGAAGGGTGTTCGTGGAGGGGAAGCGGTGACCGTGCAGGTCGCATTCAGCGGTGATGGCGCAGCCGTCGCAGGTGATGCGGTCGCCGTCGTAGAGCCAGCCGTTACGGCCACCAGCGAGGTAGTAGGCGGCCTGGTGGGTGGTGGTGAAGCAGACCGCCTCCCCGGCAGGGTCGGTGTAGAGGTCGCCGCAGGAATCGCAGTAGATGACCACGTGGTTTTCGGTGACGAGTCCGCGTTTCATGCCGCCACCGGACCTGAGTAGCCGTCGCCGGGGATGTCGTCATCGCCGAGGTCGTCGGGGTCGAAGTCGCTGTAATCCTGAGTCGGAGCGAAGTCGACATCGGCGGCCGGGGAGAAGCGCTCCACAATCTCTTTGGTCTGCTCGTCGGTGATCCAGTACGCACGGACCCGCACGAACCCCCGCTTGCCGTCTTCGCCGACGTAGCCGACACCCGGTGTCTCTTCGGGGATCTCGTCGCAGAGAGCGCCTTTGTCGTGAGCGCCCTTGCCGTGGATCATGGCGACCTGGGTCGGTTCTTCCAGCCGCAAACCGATCCGGGTCGGGAACAGTTGCCGGTTGGGCATGACCTCCTTGGAGGGGTCCTGCACAGCGGCGATGACCGAGACACCGACCGCGCGACCCTGAGACTGCAACTTGCCGGTCTGGCGGCGGAACTCGTCTTGCTGATCACGCTCGGCATACGACGACAGCGCGGCAGCCTCATCGATGATGATCAGAATCAGCGGCTCTTCCTTCGACGGCACCAGCTTGCGCAATCCCGCCGCACGCATACGGGCTTGGCGTTCTTCCATCACGGTCACGGCCTCGGTCAAGGTCGTGATGACCGAGGGAGCGTCGGTGGCGAAGCGAACGAACAGCTTGTTCTCACCGATACCGAACTCGACCCCGCCTTTCGGGTCGATCAGCCACACGTCCACGAATCCGGCCTTGATCGCCGGACCCAGACCCAGCAGGATCGACCACAACACCGACCCCTTACCCGAGCCGGTGACACCGGCAATCAAGGTGTGCGAGTACAGGATTCGCAGCGTCCACGGCGTACCGTCTTCACGCACACCGACCGGCACCTTTTCCAGATCCACACCCGCAGCCGTCACGGTGCCGGTCTCGACATCGGTTACGACCGCCTCAGCGAGGGTGTCGTGCACGCGAAGTTCCAGGCGCACCCAGCCGCGAGCCGGGGAAGACACCGTGACCTGATCGACGCCGATGTGGTCGGCCATGCGGGAGCGGACATCTTCGCTGGCCCAGTCGGACAGGGTTTGGCCGGCACCCATGAGCAGGTCCACCGTCAGGCCGTGTCGGGAGTAGTCCCACCACTCCACACTCGGGAAACCCGTTTCGGGGTTGCCGAGCTTGAGCAGGGAAAACATCTGCTGCGAATGCGCCGGAGAGCCGAACGACAGGATCGCCGGACGCAGCACCACGGGGGCCTGTTCCAGATCCCGGGCGAACCCGTCGGCAGTGCAGGTGGCCGGACGCCGTCCCCAGGGGAGCAGATACGCCGCGAACACCAGGGCACTCGCCGCTGACACCGCGACCGGGACCATGTTCACGACACTCATCGCGGGTACTCCCCTTTCGAGGTTTCGAGTTCGCAGAACAGTTGGCAGCCCTGCGCATTGGCCGGGGGCAAGCTCGGTTCGGAACAGAACAAGGTGCACCCCGAGCCGTCCGGCGCGATCGGTTTGGGTTCGTCGCACAACATCACGCACCCCGGCTTGCCGGTCGTGTGTTCCACAGCGGTCGGGGCCACCTCGTGGCGAGGACCGAACGCCAGCAACCCGGCCACACCGAGTGCCGCAGCAGTCACGCCCACGGCCGTCATTCCCACGGCCACAGCGCCATTGGCTTCCATCGCAGATCAGCTCCCTACCGGGACAGACACCGGCAGCAACGGAGGCTGCGCGGGTCGAGAAACAGGAATCGAAGGAGCTACCGCAGCCACAGGCGGCGCGGCAGCAGGAACAGGGTTCGGGGCAGCGGTTTCGGGGGCCGAAGGCTCGATGTCGGCCACAGCGGCCGGAACCTCTTCCTCGGCTTCAGCCACGGGAGCCGGTGCCGGAGCCGGAGCGGTCGAGCGCTGTTGTGCGGCACGGAACAACACGCCCAGCCCGTGGGTGTCCACGAACAGCGAGATCGGAGCGATAGCGGCCACGATCGCGCACAGCCACCACGGCAGCTCCCGGCCAGCGGCGACAGCGTGAATGCTGTTGCCCGCCACCGATACCAGCGTCCCGACGAACAAGACCCGGACGAAGAACGTCCGTTCCGGGGACTTGGCCAACACCAAAGTGCCGGCCGTTGCCTGAACGATCGTGCCATCGATGATCAGCGGGAACAGCCACGCATCCGACGCCGGAATATGCGCCAGTTCGGCCAGATCCCGCAGAGTCGCGAAGGACAGCCGGAAAGCGGCAGCGCCGACACCCACGATCACAACGACCGCGAACACCCGCGCTGCCAGCATTCCCCGCTCAGGCGTGAACATCAGAGCGCCTCAGCGCCAACCGAATCGGACCGACTGTGAAGCTCGCGGCAGACGTCCTCGGCGAAAGCTTCGAGCCGGGCCACCCGATCCATCAATGCGAAGATCCGGCCCAAACCGATACCGATGAACGCCGACCCCAGCGCGAACGTCCCTCCGATGGCCACCCAGTCCGCGAGCGCGTCCAGATCCATCACGCCACCGCCTTCTCAGCGGCCAGACGCTCCGCCTGGTCGTGCAGCATCAGAATCTGCGGCAGTCGCTCCGCCAGCGTGCGAGCATCCTCGATCGACAAATTCAGCCGGGCATCACTGCGGTCGCTGTCCAGTCGCACATCAACACTGGCCGCAACCGAAGTGCCTTTGTACACATAAGCCTCGCGGTAGGTCGCTTCGACGCCGTCCCACTTGCTGGCACTGACACTCATGAACGACATCGCGATCACGCAGCCTTGTCGGACTGACCGCGAGCCGGACGAGCCGCACCCGGATCGGCCGCGGGGACCTTGGCGCCGGAGTTGTCACCCACGATGCCGGTCGCACGGATGTAGAAGCCGATCGACTTGAACTGGCCGTTACCGACCACGCGAGGCTTGAGCAGCAGCCCTTCCAGCTCGATCGGGCGCAGGCCCTCCATAACCTCCGGCTCCGAAGGCACCGGCATCTGATCACTGACGAACGTGATATCGAAACCGGCCTGCGAAGCCTTGCCGCCCGACCGGTCCATGACCGTGGCCTTCCACAACCGCTTACCCGAGCCGTTGCCCTCCCGGTCATAGTCCTGCGCCTGACGCTTCGGCGCGGAGCGGTCCTCGCTGAACTCGGTCTGCGGCTCGATGTCACCGAGCAGCAAGAGACCCTTCGGGAAGACGGCGCGGAACTCGGTCGGGATCCACATGTCCTTGAGTGCCATTTCGAATCTCCTTGTGTTGGTTGGTATTACGTGTGTTGAGTGACGTTGTAACTTCCGACACAACAAGAATCTCGCGACATATGGGGACGCAATAACCCCAAAAAAGGGACACTTTGGGACACTTTGCGGTAGGCTAGGGGCATGACGAACGAACGGCTTCGAGGCGCGATGGCGGCAGCGAATCTGACGAAGAATGGTCTCGCGGAACGGCTGGAAGTCAGCACAAAGACCGTCGAACGTTGGATCACCCAAGATCGCTGCCCGCATCCGGGGCTGAGGCTCGAAGTTGCGCGAATCCTCAATCAGGATGAAACGTATCTGTGGCCAGAACTGTTGGCAGGCAGCCGATCTGCGGCCGCTTCACTGTCCGAGCTGGTTCAGATCTGGCCAACTCGGCCGGAAGTCCCCCACGAGGTATGGCGCTCGCTGATGCAACAAGCCACAGAGCACATCGACGTGTTGGTCTATGCCGGCGGATTCTTGGTCGAATCGCTCAACTTCGTGAACGTGATCCGGGCGAAGGCGAGCGCGGGCGTTCAGATCCGGATTCTGGTCGGAGAGAGCGATTCTCCCGAAGTGATCGCCCGCGGTCGCGAGGAAGGACTTCCGTCCCTACCGCAGCGGTGCAGGTCCACGCTTGAGTACCTTCGCGAAACAATGGATCTGCCAATGGTTGACATCCGGACGCATCGAACAACGCTGTACAACAGCATCTACCGATTCGGTGACTCGATGCTCGTGAACACGCACAGCTATGGTGCGTACGCTGCCAAGTCACCGGTTCAGCATTTGCAGAAGGTGCCCGGAGGTCGCCTGTTCGACTACTACCTTGAGTCGTTCGAGGCTGCATGGAAGACAGGGCGACCCGCACCACTATCCTGACCCTATGGGACGGCGAATCGATTACCACAACGATCCCCATGCACCAACCGCGAACAGCGTCCGGCCGAGCGCGGGCGCATTTGTCGAGCGTGACGGAACGGTTCTGCTGATATGCAGGTCCGATAACGGCAACTGGTCCATGCCGGGCGGTGCTCATGACCCTGGCGAATCCCTGAGCCATACCGCCGTTCGCGAGACGCGCGAGGAGACCGGCGTCGACATCCAAGTCAACGGCATTGTCGGGATCTTCACGGACCCAACCCATGTCATCCACTACACCAGCAACGATGAAGTGCGCCAGGAGTTCACCGTCGTCTACCGAGGCGAACCGATTGGAGGTTCGCCGACTCCGAGCGACGAAAGCACCCACGTCGAATGGGTTCCAATTCGAGAGATTCCTTCCCTCCCGATGGACCCTAGCCAGCGGAAGCGAATCGATTGGGCGCTGAGCGGAAACGAACCCTACATAGATCCGGATGCGCGCTGAACCGCCAGCCGGAGCCGGGGTTCGGCCTGAGTAATCGCAGTATGCACGATGCTGCCCGGCTCATATCGGCGAAGGATCTCGCGCAGCCGTTCGTCAACGGTGAAATCTTCGCCATTCGGACCAGTACTTAGGTCGGCCCACCACATGAAGTCGTCCACCACATCGAGACCAGCGACGTCCGAGAGCCGAAATTCTTCGAACACGGCCGGGTCCAAACCGCGGACCTCCGCTTCCACCTCAGCTGCCGTATGGAAGGCCACCACATGGCAGACGACCGGCGAGTATCCACGCGATCGCAGCAGGCGAGCACCGTCGATCGGGTGAAATCCTAGATCCGGATGCCCGTAACCGACATCGTGCAGGTACGCCGCCTTCACAGCATCTGCCCTGAGATGATCGGGCAATAGGCTCGCCGCGCTTTCCATCCGCCGGCCAACCGCGATCGAGTGGGCACGTCGCGAATCGGTCAGCGGTTTCAGCAGGTCAGCCATAGCGTCGTCCACGGCCGCCATGGTACGCGCAAGCATGCACACGACTATTGCCGAATTTGGCCATAGAGGATCAAGGCGCGCCTGCTGCGCCGCCCGCGCGG
>NZ_LZML01000087.1:0-15072 GCF_001665695.1 Nocardia sp. 852002-51101_SCH5132738
CCCACGACACCCCGACCGCCGCCGCCCCCTCGACACCCCACAGCAACTCGAACCTGCGCACGATCGGGATCATCGGCGCATTGGGATTGGCGATCGTGCTGGGCTTGTTCGGGTGGTCACGCCTGGGCCGGTCGCGGCGGTAGCTTCGCAGGCCGAGACAGCTTTCGAGAGTGGCGCGGTGACACCCGCCGAGTCGAGGCCCTGTCCCGCGCAACCTCGCGTACTCGTCATCGATCCGGCGCCCGGTGAGTCGGCGATCCCGGAACTCGCGGGCCTGGCGGAACTCGGGCTCACCCCGACGGTCAATCTGCGGCGGGTGACGGATCAGAACCTTCGTTCGGAAATCTCGCGCCGCTGGCACTCGATCGACATCGACGGTTTCCGTGCCGACGACATCGTGGCGGCATTCGAAAACCACGGCGGCTACGACGCGCTGAAATGTCGCGCCGGAATTCCGCTGACCCGCGGCGCATTCGAGCGACTGACCGCGAGCACCCACGGGCAACCGCTTCGTATGGTCGCCAAGGCCGCCTCGGGCCTGGACAGCTTCGACCTGGATGCTGCCGCCGAACGCGGTGTCACGGTTCTGTCCACACCGGGGGCCAACGCCGGCGCGGTAGCGGAGCTGACGATCGGTCTCATGCTCGACGCTCTGCGCGGCGTCGCAAGGCGCGACGCGGCATTGCGCGCCGGTGACTGGAGGGCGGCGATCGACGGCATTCCGGTTCGGAGCCTGGCGGATTCACGCGTCGGCCTCATCGGAAGCGGGGCGATCGCGCGGGAGGTCGCGGCACGACTCGCACCGTTCGGAGCCGAGGTCTGGGTCCTCGGCTCGCCGCGTTTCACCGCGCGGGATGCGGAGCACTGGCCCGCGCGATGGACAGGCACGCTGCGCGAGCTGATGACCGGCTGCGACATCGTCTCCGTCCACGTACCGTCCACCGCGGCGACCGCCGGGCTCATCGGCGCGCGGGAACTGCGATGGATGAAACCCAGCTCGATTCTGGTCAATACCGCACGCGCACAGGTTGTTCCCGAAGACGCTCTCGATGCGGCGCTGCGCGACCCGGAATGTGGACTCGGCCACGTCGCCATCGACGTATTCGCCACGGAGGGAACGCGATTCACCTCAGCACTGGCGTCGAATCCGCACACCACGCTCAGCCCACATGTAGGCGGAATGACGGTGCAGGCGATGAAAGCCAGTTCAGCACAACTGCTTACCGAGATTTCGCGGTTCTACCGGAGCGGAGCGGAGTTCACCGCACGACCGGGCTGACGGCAGCGCCAGACCCCCTCGCGGCCGTCGGCGCAATCAGATGTCGAGGTCGCCCCGGGCGGCGGACGCAGTGAACGCCGACCACTCCGCGCCGGCGAAGATCAAGGCCGGACCAGCGATATTCTTCGAATCACGCACTCCAACAAGGCTGTCGGCCAGGAACGCTACTTCGACACAGTTCTTGGAGCCGCCGCTACGGCTGCTCTTGAACCACCGCGCACCTGCGAGATCCACCATCACACGTACTCCTTCGCTATCTGCCGGAGCAGGGATCGGCTCGCGACCGGATCCATCACGCTTTGCCGGAGACCTTCGTAGGCTTGATGGTACCGCTGCACCGCTACAGGTTTTTCGAGATACATATCCCCGATGAAGCCTTCGACGTAGACAACCGGTGGCTCTGCGAGCTGCCCACCGCGGTCTTTGCCGAAATCAAGGATCACAAACGAACCGACTGCTTCGCCTAGCGGAAACCCGGCGCGATCCGGCAGTACCTGCACGCTGACATTCGGGCGACAGCTTACGTCCGCGAGGTGTTTCAGCTGCGCAGCCATCACTTTGGGGCCGCCGACTACGCACCTCAAGGCTGATTCCCGCAGAATCACGTCCAGTACGGCCGGCTGATACTTGCGTGTAATTCTGGTCTGCCTGCGCATCCGCAGTTGCACCCGGCGCGCATGCTCCTCGGCGGTGTCTTCTGGATGAGCAGTCGAGCACATCGCCCCGGCATACGCGGGCGTTTGGAGAAGACCGGGAACGAGTTCCGGTTCGTAAGTTTTCAAACTTCGCGCCGATGCCTCCAACCCGACATAGAAGTCGAAGTTCTCCGGAATCACGTCTCCGTATTCGCACCACCAGCTCAGCTCTTTGCCCTGGACCGCAAGAGCTTTCATCGCGAGCACGTCGTCTCCTTCGAATTCGTAGATTTTGCACAGGGCTTCGATATCCACCTCTCGCAGTTGCGCGACCATGCCGTGCTCGATGCGTTGCAGGGTGCTCGCGCTGCGCTGAATGAGCGCAGCGGCCTGATGCAGGGTCAGCCCGCATTCCTCGCGGCCGTTGCGCAGATACCTTCCGAGCTGCCGTCGCGGCAAGGTGGACCCGTACTCCGACATGCCTGCCTCCCAACAGGTTCCGATTCGACGCCGCCAGCACACCATCACGCGAACCACTACGACGCGTCCACCGCGGAATTTCATTCGATCTCCGCATAACCCCAGGAAGCTTTGCACCGCCCAGCGTCTTTCGACCCGCATCCCGGACGGCGGACCGGGCCGCGCACGGCTCGGGACCACGACGGCCACTGCCGGATGCGTCGACGCGTCCGGTATGGTCGGGGCGAATTCAGGGTGGGAGGTACAGCCGGTGGCTCAGACACTGGTGCACGGGCAGGTCTTTGCCGGATACCGGATCGAGCGACTGCTCGGCGCGGGCGGTATGGGCGAGGTGTATCTGGCTCACGATCGCGATCTGCCGCGCTACACGGCCCTGAAGGTGCTCAATCCGGCCTTCGCGGGGGACGAGGACGCCCGCCATCGGTTTCTGCGAGAAGCCGATACCATTGCGCGCCTGTCACATCCGAACATCGTGACGGTCTACGCCCGGGGCCAGGAGGGCGATCGGCTGTGGATGGCCATGCAGTACATCGAGGGCACCGACGTCGCGGCGGTGCTTCGCAACGGCCCCATGCATCCGGAACACGCGGTCGCGATCGTCACCGAAGCGGCGAAGGCCCTGGACTTCGCCCACCGCGCCGGGGTGCTTCATCGCGATGTGAAACCCGCCAACATCCTGCTCGCACAGGGTGATTCGAAGCAGGTCTTCCTCGCCGACTTCGGCATAGCGAAGATCCTGGATCATACGAACGAGTTGACGCGGTCCGGCGAGGTGCACGCCAGCCTCCGATACGCCGCGCCCGAACAGCTCGACCCCGGTATGCCGGTCGACCAGCGGGTGGACGTCTATGCCCTCGGCTGCACGCTGTATCACATGCTGACCGGAGCGCCGCCGTATCCCGGCGCCTCACCCGCTCAGCTCATCCATGCCCACCTCAACCTCCCGCTTCCGGCTGCGAGCCAGCAGAACCCCTGGCTACCAGTGGCTTTCGACGCAGTGATCGCGCGGGCCACGGCCAAGAATCCGCAGGAGCGGTTCAGCAGCTGCGGCGAACTCGCGGCGGCCGCTCACTACGCATCGGCCGCGAGCGCGTCACGCGCGCCGCACACGGCACCGGCGTCCGGCTCCGGTCGCCGCTGGGGGTGGATCGTGGCCGCGGTCGTGGCCGTACTGGTGGTCCTCGGCGCGGGCGGGGCCGGCGCATTCGTCCTGTACCACAACAGGTCCACCGACGACGCGCAGCGTTCGGCCGACGCCGCCCGCGACGCCGCCTGCGCCTTCGGCCGCACCGTCTCCACCTACGACTACGACAAATTCGCGGCCTATCAGACGGCAGTTCTCGATGCCACCACCGGTGATCTGAAGACCCAGATGCAGTCGACCATGCCTACCTTGCAGGATGTCGTCACCCAGTCGAAGGCGCGATCCCACGTGTCAGACGCTCAGTGTTTCGTGAAGACCTCCGATGCCGATCGCGCGGAGGTCGCCGCGATCATCACCCAGGCCCTCACCAACAACACGTCCTCGACCGAACGGAGCAGTCAGATCTCGGTTCTGCTGACGATGCAGTTCGTGGACGGACGGTGGCTCGCCGCGAAGCTGGAGCAGCTGGCGGCGCCGAAGTAGCTACGGCACCGCTCCACGCCGCCCTCACACCAGTTCCGGCACCCGCAGGTGGGCCAGCGCCAGCTCGAACTCGCGCACGTCGATGGCCTCGACGCCGACCTGGCGGGCCGCGTCGACCCGCAGCGCCGCGGACTGTTCGCGGTTACGCTGCATGGCCTCGGCGCTGTCGAAGACGCCGCAGGACACGGCACGGCCGGATGCGCGGTTGATCAGCAGGCTCGCGCTGCAGAATCCGTCGAGTTGTTCCATCCCCGGCAGGATGTAGTTTCGGTAGGCGTCGGTCGACATGTCGAGGCGGCTCGGATCGGTCTTGATCCAGGTGGCGCGCACGCATGCCCCGGGCATGGAGCGGTGGTCCCGGTGCAGGACGGCGATCTCCCATTCCGCGACCTGGGCGGCGGTACCGCCGAAGACCGTCACCGCCCGGTCACGCTCCGCCATGAAGGCGCTCTCGCTGTCGTGCATCGCGGCCTCGGATTCCCATCCGGTGGTGGAGATGCAGCGACCGAACGTGCGATCGACCAGCAGGGACAAACCGGTACAGCCGGGGGTCTCCGCAAGCATCGGCATGACCTCGTCCCGCATATGCGCAATTCCGGCATCGATCGCGGAGGGTTGCGCCTGAATCGTGGTAGACCGTGCGAACACGACCCACCCCCTCTCTGCTCGGGGCAGCGCCCGGCGGCGCCACCGGTGCATCTCAGCCTGCTCCGATGCACGGGCGCTCGCAATAGTCCGCTCGGCGTCAGTCGAGGCGCAGCCGGCCCCCGTTCTCCTCCCGGTAGAAGGTGTCACCGTCAAGATCAAGACTGAAGCCGGAGTTGCCGCTCGCTACGGCGCTACTCACGACCGGCTGCGGTGACTCGGCATCGCCGCCGTCCGGGCGCGAGTCCGGGTACAGCACGGAGGGGTCGTCGCCGGTACCCGGCACCGTTGCGCCGGACGGGCCGTGGTCCAGCCCGCCGCCGCCGGGGTTCGCATCGGGATACCAGCTGTACGGATCGGTTGCGCTGTCCGACAAGAGGTTCGGGGTAGAAGACGGCAGCTGCGCGGCAGGAGCCGGCGTACCGCTGCCGGAGTCGTGGCCGAACCAGTGCTTCGCCAGCTGTGTGGCGTCGGTCTTCAGACGCTTCTTGTCGTCCTGCGGACCCTCGACGACCTCTCCCGCGACCTTCTCCCCGAAGTCGCCGACCTTGCCCTCGAACTTCTTGCGCTCATCGGTTTTCGGCGCGCCGGGACTCTCCGGCTCATGGGTGTGGGGGTTGCGGCCGTCGGGAGTCCTGTGGTGCTCGTCCACCCCCACCTTGCGCAGTGCCGCGCCGAGCGCACCGCTCGCCGCGCTCGAAATACCGTTGTGCAGACCGGCTTTCCCGATATCGTCGAGGTTGAAGCCGTCGCGCAGGCCGAGCGCGTTCTCCCCCGCCTCCCAGGCCAGCTCCTTCCCGGCCCCCTTCATGAAGCCCTTGAACCCCTCGATGACGGTTTCCTTGATGATCCGCTTCAGTAGCTGCTTCAGCGCCTGCTGGATCACCACGCGGGTCGCGACCTCGGCCGCGGCCGCCTCGGCCATGCTCGCGCCCAGCGTCTCGACGGCTGCGGCAGCGGCGATCGCCAAGTTGATCGCCAGCTCGACCAGCATCGCGATGATGTAGAGCTTCACCGCGAGAATCAGCACGGACATCACCCGGCAGGCGATGGCGATCGCTTTGCAGAAGGTGACCAGACCGTCCAGGTCGTCCCCGGCGGTACGCCAGAACTGCTGGATGGATTCGTGGGTCCGGCCGTCGATACGGGCGAGAATCGCGGTGGTGACGGCGTCGCCTTCCGCACGGATCTGCGACAGCGTGTCGCCCATATGTTCCCAGTGGTCGGCCATCCGCAGCAGGGCGGTTTCGTCGGCCTTGGGCCAGTCGCAGGCGACGAGGGAGGCAACCGGCTTCAGATAGTCGGGTATCTCGATGCCCATCGCTTACGCTTTCCCCCCGTTGATGCCGTTCTTCTCGATGGTGTCGCGGACCTTGTTCAACAACCCGGCGAGTCCCTCGTCGGCGGCCTCGAGCGTATCGGCCGCAGCGCCGGACGACTCTTCCAGATGTGCGAACATCAGCGCGGCCTTCGCGATATCCTGCAGCGCCTGTTCGGCTTTCGGCAGATAGTTCTGCGCGAACGCGGAACCGAAGATGTCGTCTCCCCACTTGCCGGTGACCTCACCGAGATCGACCGTGAGATTCTTCAGATCCTCCTCGAGCTGCTTGCCGAGTTGACCCAGACGCGGCGCGTGCCGCCGGAATTCGTCGAGTTCGATGCGAAACTCGTTGGCGCCGGTCATATCCGGGTCACCAACCCTTCCAGTGCGGCCCGTTGTCCTCGTCGTCCTCCGCGACGCGCGGTGGCTCCGGGGCCGGTTCCGGCTCGGCCACCGGTTGCGGTGGCGGCGGAAGTATGCCGTCCACGACGCGCTGCAAATCCACGTCCTCGCCGAGCGGATTCGTGATGTGGAAACGTTTCTCGTCGGCGAGGATCGGGGCCATCGCCGCACCGACCTCCGACTTCGCCGCGCGGGCGGCGGCCTGTGCCGCCTCGGTGATGGCGGTGCCGAGCTTCTCCGGGGTGGTGCGTTTGAATGCGGCGGGGTCGACCCACACCTGGATGGGGATGCCCGCCGAATTGCTGATGACGCGGATCAGATTGTCCGAGGACCACCCTTCGGCGGTCGCGGCGGCCAAAGTGTCTCGGGCCGTGGCGATATCGCGCAGTTGATACTCGTAACTCTCGAGCATCGAATCGACCTGCACCTGCAGGGCGTCGGTTCGCGCGCGCAGCTGATCGTAGCCGGATGAATCCACTGGTTCCCCTCAATCGGACTTGTCGCGTCCTGTATTCCGACGCATCGGATCGGTAGCCGGTTCCCGCACTCGGCAAACCTGTCCGTTGTGTCAGGATGGACCCGTGGATCCGAACGACCCGGACGGCGCCGCCGATCAGCTGACGGCCTGGGCCGACGACCTCGAACACAAGGCCGAGCAGTACCGGGAACTGCACGATCGGATGTCGAGTCTGAGCGTCACCGAAACCTCACGTGGCGGCATCGCGGTGACGGTGGACGGCGAGGGAATTCCGACCGATATCCGCTTCGCCGATTCCGTCCGCGGCACCGAACCCGCCGCGCTGTCGGCCGAGCTGATGCGCACGCTGCAGCGCGCCCAGGTGCGGATGCGAGAGCAGATCGCGGCCACCGTGCACGAGACGGTCGGGGACGACGAAGCGGGAGCGAACATCATCGACCGCTATGCCGAGCGGTTCCCCGATCCCGAGGAGTCCGAGCCGGACTTCGGCCCCGACGAAGCCGGTGCGCGGTGAGACCCTCGGGCGGACAACAGCTTTCGAGTCCGGCGGCGCGTCACCGCTTGCGGCGCGCGATACCGACCATCGAGCCCAGCGCCGCTCCCACGCCGAACAGGGCCAGGCCCGTACTCGCCGTCATGCCTGCGTGCATCCTCGGTTCGATCACCGCCGGGCCCGGGGCCGGGATCTCGGCCTCCACCTCGTTCTCCCGGGCGGTGGCCGCCCAGGCGGTGGCGAACAGGATGATGCGGGCGGTGATGTAGGCGAAGACCATGAGGCCGATGATCGAGCCGAAGGCGACGCCCGCGGGACTGGTGAGCACCTTCTGCAGGTAGAACGAGGCCACCTGCTTCCAGATCTCGAACGCGATCGCGGCGATGAAGGCCGCGCGCACGGCGCTGGTGAAGGTCACCGGCTGTCGGGGCAGCCGGGCGATGATCCAGACGAACACCGCCCAGGACGCGAGCACCGCCAGGACCAGCGTCAGCAATCGCAACAGCCAGGAGACACCGGGCACCTTGTCGAGCCCGACACTCTCCAGCAGCTGCAGCGCCAGGCCGCTGGACGACAACGCCGACAAGCCCAGCGACACCACCATCGCGACACCGAGTCCGGCCAGTGCCAGCAGGTCCGACAGTTTGGTCCGGAACCAATTGCCTTCCTGCGCGGGCTGTTCCCACTGCTCGGTCAGGGCGGCGCGCAGGTTGGCCATCCAGCCCAGGCCGCTGTAGGCGGCGATGAACAGACCGATGATGCCCACACTGGCCCGGGACTTGATGGCCTGGTCGATCAGATCGTTGACCTGGCCGCCGAACGAACCCGGGATGTTCTCGACGATCTTGTCGCGCAACTCTTCGAGCAGGCGCGGATCGCGGGCGAGGACGAACCCGGCGACCGCGAAGGCGACCATCAGCAGCGGAAACAGCGAGAGCACGGTGAAGTACGTGATACCGGCCGCGAAGTAGTCGCCGCGCTGGCGCTGGTAGCTGCCGCCGGCGCGGACGGCGTGGTCCAGCCACGGCCGTGCTCGCACCTCACGTTGGATCCGCGCTTTGAGCTTGTCGAGCACCTGTCCTCCCGAACCTGTTCAACCGCAACACGGCCTCGCGCGGCGCAGATCAGCGGTGCAGGAAACCCACTCGGTCGTACACCTGCGCGAGGGTCTTACCGGCGATCTCGCGCGCCTGCTCGGCTCCGGTGGCGAGAATGCGATCGAGTTCGCCCTGATCGTCCAGATACTCTTGCACTTTCGCCTGCAGCGGTGTCACGAATTCCACCAGGGCGTCGGCCACATCGGCCTTGAGCTCGCCATATCCCTTACCCTCGAAGCCTTTTTCGAGTGTCACGATGGGCGTGTCGGTGAGCGAGGACAGGATCACCAGCAGGTTGCTGACGCCCGGTTTGGTCTCCGGGTCGTAGCGGATCTCCCGCTCGGTGTCGGTGACGGCCGAGCGGATCTTCTTCGCCGAGACCTTCGGATCGTCGAGCAGATTGATCAGGCCCGCGTCGCTGGCGGCGGACTTGCTCATCTTCGAGGTCGGATCCTGCAGGTCGTAGATCTTCGCCGTGCCGGTGACGATATGCGGCTCGGGCACCACGAAGGTCTTCTTGAAGCGAGTGTTGAAGCGCTGCGCCAGATTTCGCGTCAATTCCAGGTGCTGGCGCTGATCCTCACCGACCGGTACCAGCTGCGGGCGGTACAGCAGGATATCGGCGGCCATCAGGATCGGGTAGGTGAACAGGCCGACGGTGGCGTTGTCGGATCCCTGTTTGGCCGACTTGTCCTTGAACTGGGTCATCCGGCTGGCCTCGCCGAAGCCGGTGATGCAGCTCAGCACCCAGGTGAGCTCGGCGTGCTCGGGCACCTGACTCTGCACGAACAGGGTGGACCGCTTGGGGTCGATACCCATCGCGAGCAGCTGCGCGACACTGCGCACGGTGCGGCTGCGCAGCTGCTTGGGGTCCTGCGACACCGTGATGGCGTGCATATCCGGAATGAAGTAGAGCGCCTCGTAGTCGTCCTGCAGCGGAGCCCAATACTGCAGCGCACCAAGGTAGTTGCCGAGGTGGAAGGAGTCGCTGGTCGGCTGGACGCCGGAGAGGACCCGCTGCTTGCGTTCGCTGGGGGCAGGACTGGACATGAACCGATCTTCCCATGCATGCCCAAGCGGTTTTTTCCGAGGGAGCGAGGACGTGCGCCACCCCGCACGGCCGGCGCTCTCGGCGGCGTGCGGGGCGGTGTCGCTCAGACCGCGTGCCGTTCGGCGTAGTTGCGCGGATCCACCCCCGGCATACTGGACCTACCGCTGGCGACCAGGTCTTTCTCCCGCCGCGTGATCAGGCGATAGACCGGGGCGCTCGGGCCGGACAGGGTGTCGCGCAGCACCGGCGGCGCCAACGGCGGGCGCACGTGGGCGGTGCGCACGGCCTGCGCGAGTCCCCGGTACGCGAGCTCTTCACGCCGGCCCCATCGAATGTCGTACATCCGCCGGATCCGCGGCGGCAGCGAGCCCTGGACCAGCAGATGCGCCCCGCTGCTGGCCTGCTGGAACGGGCGCGGCAGCGGATGCGGCACCTGCTTACCCGCCAGATACGAGCCCACGAGCCGCGCCTCGTCGGTCAGATACAACTCGTCCGAGGCGAGGTAGGCATCGAAAGATCGCCGGAAGGCCGGATAGTCGGCGGGCGCGGCCGAACGCGGCATACCGAACAACTCGCCCCAGCGCACGTAGTCCTGGTACAGATCCTCCCGCTCGCCCGGCGTCAGTTTGCGCACCAGCAGGTCGTGCATGACCTCGGCGGAGTCGGCGGTGAACGCCATGGTCATGAACATCAGGTGCGGGTCCAGCGCGGAGTAGTGCGAACCCGCCGGATGATGCGGGCCCGCGTCCTCGGGCAGCACACCGTCGACGGGGAGATGCCGCTTGCGGGTGAACGCCAGCGCGCGGTCGGCCTCGTCCTTGTCGCCGAGGAATACCGCCTCGAACAGGCGACCGGTGAGCGCGAGACGCGTGTAGGGGGTGGCTCGGTGGGCGGTGTTCTCGGCGGTGCCGACGAACAGCAACGGATGGACCGCGCCGATCACCAGCGCCCGCAGGCCGTACGTCAGTCCCACCGCGCGTTTGCGCATCACCCGGCGGATCATCGAATCGTCGGAGAAATATCCCGGACCAGGCATCGTCGCCCTCCTCGCATGGAATCTGGCAATAGCATCCACCAGAAACCCACTTCTGGCAATAGCCCATGCCAGAAATGCGGCCGTGCCACAATCGGACTGTGACGGCACAGCGGACCTATGGCGGTATCTCGGCCGCCGAACGGCGCGCGGGCCGGCGTGCCGCGCTGCTCGACGCGGCTCTCGAGATCATCGGCACCCAGGGCGTGGACAAGCTGACGGTCGGCGGGCTGTGCGCCCAGGCCGGGCTGAACGAGCGCTACTACTACGAACAGTTCACCGGCCGCGAGGCCGTGCTCACCGCGCTGTTCGACAGCATCGCCGAGGAACTCGCGAACGCCATCGTGCGGGCGCTGCAGGAGGTGGCCGGCGCGTCCGGCGACGGCGACAACTCCGCCGATACGTCCGCGCGCCGCACGCAGCGCGAAACGCGCACGATGGCGCACGCGGCCGTCGCCGCCGGTATCCACGTGCTGACCGACGACCCGCGCAAGGCCCAGGTCGCGCTGGCGGTGAGTGCCTCCACGCCGGAGCTGCGCTCACGCACGCTGCAGAGCATCGCGTCGTTCGCGAACCTGGTCGCCGCCCGCGGCATCGACTTCTACGGCCTGGGCACGCCCACGCCGGACCCGGCGATCGGTTTCCGCGCGACCTACCTGGTGGGCGGGCTGGTGCAGACGCTCACCAGCTGGTTGCAGGGCGATATCGATATGACCCGGGAACAGCTCATCGACGAGACCACCGACGTGTTCGTCCTCCTCGGCGAGGATCTCGCACAGCGGCTCCGCTGAGCCGCTTCCTTACGCCGGGTCGGCCATGGTGAGTTCGACGGGCGACAGCACCGGCGGACGCTGTTGCAGCACCACCCGGAAGACCGTGCCCTTCGCGGCCCAGTATTCGGCCGCCTGGGTCATCGCGTCGGCGAACCATTCCAGATCCTCGCGCTGGTCGGCCAGCAGCCCGCTCGAATCACGGATCACGACAACGTATCCCGGCGCCTCACCGACGAATTCGTCCAGGTCGCGCAGGCATTCGTCGAAGGCGTCGCGATTGTCGCCGAAATAGTAGGGAAATTGCAGGGCGGCGGCGAATTCGTCGAACACTCCCGCGGTGGTGCGCATTTTCGCGCCGCGGACCTCGCGGGCGATATACCCGTCGGGGACCTGAAATCGCACACCACTGAACGGTCCGGCGCAGACGTCGAGCGCGCCGAGCACCGGCCCGCCGGCGGTCCGGCGGGAACGCGCGTCCACGCGCGCCGCAGTCGCGTCGGAGCCGGCGTCCGGCGGGGCCAGGAACTGCGACAACGACATGGTTTCGGCCATCAGCGCATCCTCGTGAAGGTCTGGTAGTGGTCGCCGGTGTAGTACGCCGACCCGTCGCTGCCGGTCACGATGCGCTCGGCGTCCCGGGTCTGGCCGCGTTGCTTCGGGTTGACGTCCCATTCCTGATACGTGATCGCCTTACCGCTCGAGTCGGTCTTCGGCAGGGTTCCGGCGCGGTTCATCCACTGATCGCCGCCCTTGGTGCCCGGCGCGTTCGCCGAACCGGGCCAGCGTCCGGCGTCGATCTCGACGAGGGTGGCGTAGGCGCGATCGGGCACGCCCGGCGCCCGGGTCGCCGACGCTGCGGGTGTGGCGCCGTTGCCGGGCGCGGGCTTGGCAGCCTGGGTGGTGGACTGCGCGGCCTTGGTGGAGTGCACGGTCGCCGCCACCGAACTCGCGGTGTCGTGCGTGGCGGAACCACCGCGCAGGCCCAGGACGCCGGCCACGATCGCCGCGATCACCAGCCCACCCAGAACCATCAGGATGCGAATTCTCTTGTCGGACATGTTCATCGGTGCCTGTTCATCGGTGCTGTCGGACTTGCGGAGTCCCGTCCACGCTGACGGGTACGCGGTGTGGAGACGATGTTCCCACCGCGTTCGGTCGATCAGGGTTCAGCGGTATCGCGTTCAGCGGTATTGCACGGTGACCGGAGCATGGTCCGACCAGCGCAGCGCGTATTCGGGCGCGCGCTCGACCACGGCCTGCTTCGCGCGCCCGGCGATCGCTCCCCGCGCGAGGTGGTAGTCGATGCGCCATCGGACCGACTCGGTTCTACAAACTAGAATCGGCTCTGACCTCGGAGGTTCCATGATGAGTACCGCTCCCCCGCTGCGCGCCTTGCTGGTCGCTCGGCTTTCCGTCATGACTGACGAATCTACGTCACCAGCAAGGCAGTTGGAGCACGGCCGCCACACGGTGAAGTCCAAGGGATGGACTGAGGCAGGTGTAGCGACCGACCTCGACGTATCCGCCACCAAGTATTCACCGTTCGATCGGCCAGAGCTTGGCAACTGGTTGAAGAACCGACACCACGAATTCGATGCGATCGTGGTCTGGAGGCTCGATCGCTTGGTGCGTTCCTCGAAGGATCTAGCGGACCTCATCGCATGGTGTGAGGCCAACGGCAAGACGTTGGTCTCCGCTACCGAAGGTTTCGACTTGTCCACACCCTTCGGCAAAACGATGGTTGCCATCATCGCAGCGCTCGCCGAACTCGAAGCGGGCACGCTCTCTACCCGAGTCAAGGACTCGCACAACGCTTTGCGGAAAATGGATCGTTGGCCCGGAGGACAACCGCCCTACGGCTATCGGATCGTTGACCACCCGCGAGGCGGTAAGACTCTCGAGATTGATCCTGTCTCGTCCAAGGCGGTACGGATCATGGGAGAGATGACCATCGCCGGTAAGTCGCAGTTCGACATTGCCGCAAGGCTCACAGCAGACGGTTTCGCTACGCCTGCGCGGTACTACCACAAGGAAGGCGCAAGCCGGAAAACAAAGATTTCCGATATCTGGAATCAGTCTAGTGTCGGGAAGATCCTTAAGTCTCCCGCAACACAGGGGTTCAAGCTGATAGGGCGCTCGGTGAAAGAGCGCAGGCTAGCCCGTGGTACGGACGGAATGCCTATCCGGTACACACCCAAAGGCATATTCACCGATGAGGAATGGACGCAGATTCAGGCGTCATTACAGTCTCGCTCTCTCACTCGGGAACGCTCCCACGGTGCAGCGCCTTTGCTGGGTATCGTGTATTGCGAAGGATGTAACTACCGTCTGTATCGAGTAGTGAACGAGCACCCGAACGGTAAGACTTATTCATATTACCGATGCGTTCCCAAGGACGGCAAACCCCGTTGTACGCGGCATACATTCCTAGAATCGGTTTGTCACGAAATTTTGGATGAACGGGTATTCGATAACTTGTCATCCTTGCCGGTCACAGAGCGCAAGTTCATCCCAGGCGAGGATCACACCGACGAGCTACAAGCCGTGTCCCGAGCAATGACGACGATTCGAGACGAATACGACCTAGGTCTATACGAGTACGACGGCGGTCAAGAGGAATACCGGGAACGTCTCGGCGCGCTTGTGGAGAAACGGAAGCTCCTCGAATCGCTTCCGCACCGGGAAGCCCGGTACGTGGACGAACCGACCGGGGAGACCTACGCGGACGCATATCAGCGCATGAACCTTGAGGAACGTCGGGAGCTGTTACTAAAAGCGGGAATCAAGCTCTACCTTCGATACGTCGGAGGGAACGCAGTGTATGCACGTCTGTTCGTACCCGAAGAGCTGCCGGATTCATTCAACGTGCCGAGAGACGAGTACGAAAAGCGCTATCGAGAGCATGTAGAGCGCCCGCTTACACCAGAAGAGGAAGAACTCGCCCGCAATCCACACCCGGAATGGGACAAGTTTGCGTGGGAGAACCGAGACAAGGCGAGGAACGACAAATGAATTCTTCTAAGCTCAACGTCAACGTTAAATGCTGTCTCATAGCCGAAGGTGACGAGAACCGGGTTAAGGTTTACCGGTCGGTGTTGACGGACAACCAACCCAACCACCCGGCACTAGTGCAGATTCGGGATTTCCTCCGCGAACACGGTCTGGTTCTCGCAGCCTCCGAAGAATTCGCCGACCGCCGGATGTTGTTCCGGCGTGCGGTGTTCGATGTGTATGTGCGGCCAGAAGAACGGGACCAGGGGCTATCGACGTGGACACCAGAGGCGGAGGAAGCGGAGGACTACAACCGTGAAAACCTCCTGGAAGCCTGTGCCATCTGCGACCACTGGCACGATAAGGAAGCTCCGCATTTGGTCACCGACCATAAAGACTGCACCGACTGTCTAACGCTTCACCGATAGAAGGACGAATAGCCCCGGTCTAGCGCCGGGGCTTTTTCGTGTCTACGGCTCGATTCCGTTCCGTCGTTGCTCGAAGACCGTCCGCTTACGGTTGCTGCACACCTTGCAGCGGTGCTCTAAGCCATCCTTACGCGACTTGTCGGCGTAGAACTCGCTTAGGGGCTTAGGCGCACTACAGATAGAGCATTGTTTCATCGGTAATCCTGTCCGAATTTGGGGGGGAAAATAGTTAAAGGCTTAGCTAGGGAAACCCGCAGGTTAAGCACTGGGGGGAGGCTATATTTTCGGCGGGGAGATTTTGACCTGTATGCCGAGAGAGGGGCCAGCGCCAGGGGTGGG
>NZ_LZML01000088.1:0-11773 GCF_001665695.1 Nocardia sp. 852002-51101_SCH5132738
GAGAGACTGGGGGCAAAGAGCCATACCGGGCCCGGCGACCGTAGCCCCTGATTGGAGCTGGGAAAAAGATAACGGGGTACAGACCGGATGTTCACTTGCTGCGGCGGTACTCGGCAACGCTCACGGCGGTACTCGGTTACCTCACAGGTGTGGACTTGCGGGACGTGAGGTGGGGGCGGCCCCCATAATGGAGGAGTGACCGTCGTTCTCATGGGGATTCCCGCCGTCCGGGGCGGGCGGCCCTCGCTGGACGGACGGCCCGATACGGAGCTGCTCGTCGACAAATTCGGGCGCACGGCCCGGGATCTGCGAGTGTCGATCACCGAGAAGTGCTCGTTGCGGTGCACCTATTGCATGCCGGAGGAGGGGTTGCCGGCCATCCCCGCGGACGAATTGCTCTCGGCCGCGGAGATCGTGCGGTTGGTGGAACTCGCGGTGCGGCGCCTGGGCATCCGCGAGGTGCGGTTCACCGGCGGCGAACCGCTGATGCGGCGCGATCTCGAGGAGATCGTCGCCGGATGCCATGCCGCCGTTCCCGACACGCCGCTGGCGATGACCAGCAACGGCATCGGGCTCGAACATCGCGCGCGCGGGCTGGCGGCCGCGGGACTCGGCCGGGTGAACGTCTCCCTCGATACGGTCGACCCCGCCGGATTCGCCCGGCTCACCCGCCGGGACCGGCTCGGCTCGGTGCTGACCGGCATCCGCGCCGCCCATGCCGCCGGTCTCTACCCGGTCAAGGTGAACGCCGTGCTGATGCGCGAAACCCTTTCCGGTGCGGTCGATCTGCTGCGATGGTGCCTGAACGAGGGATGCGAACTGCGGTTCATCGAGGAGATGCCGCTCGACGCCGACCACGAGTGGGCACGCACCAATATGGTCACCGCGGCCGAACTTCTCGACGTTCTCGGCGCGGCCTTCACCCTCACCGAGACCGGGCGTGCCGACCCCTCCGCCCCGGCGGAGACCTGGCTGGTGAACGGCGGTCCCGCCACGGTCGGCATCATCGCCTCGGTCACCCGCCAATTCTGCGGCGACTGCGACCGCACCCGCCTGACCGCCGACGGCATGGTCCGGTCCTGCCTGTTCAGCGACCAGGAATACGATCTGCGCTCCCTGCTGCGCGCCGGCGCGAGCGACGACGAAGTGGCACAGCTGTGGCGCGGCGCGATGTGGAACAAATGGGCCGGGCACGGCATCGACGCCGCCGATTTCGTCCCCCCGGAACGCACGATGGGAGCCATCGGTGGTTGAGGTCAGATATTTCGCCGCGATCGCCGACGCGGTCGGCAAATCCAGCGAACATCTGGACCTGCCCGATACGGCAACGGTCGGTGACCTGCGTACGGCATTGCGCGCGGCCTACGGAGCCGATCTCGATCCGATGCTGAAGGTCTGTGCCTATCTGGTGGGCGAGGAACTCACCCGCGACGACAGCACCCCCCTCACCGCCCGCGTCGACGTACTACCGCCGTTCGCGGGCGGCTGATCAGCGCCCGTTTCTCGAGCGGTGGGCTCGGCCCCTCAGTTCTTCCACCAGGAGTCGAGCGGCGACACCGGCACCGTCCGCTTGTGCCGGGTGTTGCAGTAGATCGTCTCGACGCGCTCGGCCACCTCCGGCGCCACGTCCTTGCCCTCGAGATAATCGTCGATCTGGGCATATTTCAGGCCGAGCGCCTCCTCGTCCGGCAGCGCCGGGCGATCGTCTTCGAGGTCGGCGGTGGGCACCTTCTCCCACAGGCTCGGCGGAGCGCCCAATTCCTGCAGCAATGCCGCACCCTGGCGCTTGGTCAAACCGGTCAGCGGAGTGATGTCGACGCCGCCGTCGCCGTGCTTGGTGAAGAAGCCGGTGACCGCCTCCGCCGCGTGGTCGGTGCCGACGACCACGAGATTCAGCTGCCCCGCGATCGCGTACTGGATGATCATCCGTTCGCGCGCTTTGATGTTGCCGCGAACGAAATCACGCAGCTCGGTCTCGTGTCCGAGCAGTTCGCGCACGCCCTCGGCAGTCGCGGCCGCCACCGCGTCGGCGCCGGGCTTCACATTGACCTCGACCACATGGTCAGGGCCGATGAAATCCAGCGCCCGCTGCGCGTCGTCGGCATCGGCCTGCGCGCCGTAGGGAAGCCGGACCGCGACGAACGTCGCCTCCTGTCCCCGGGCGCGCAACTCGTCCACGGCCAACTGGCACAGTTTGCCGGTGAGCGAACTGTCCTGACCACCGCTGATGCCGAGAACGAAACCCGTTGCCGGCGTGGAACTCAGATAGTCGGCCAGGAATTCGACGCGGCGCCGCACCTCGACCTTCGGTTCGATCTCGGCCGCGACACCCAATTCGGCGATGATCTGTTCGCGCAGGTTCCCCATGCGGGCCACTCTACTGGGCGGGTGCCACCAGTGCGCGCACCACGTTTTCCCAGTGGTCGGCGATCTGTTCGGGCCGATAACCGAGGACCCGCAGCTGATGCAGCACCAGGCCGGCGTCGAGGATCGCCAGCAGCGTATCCGCCGTCAGCGCGATATCGCCGTTCATGTCGAGCTGCCGAAGCAACAGCGACACATGGGTTTTCGAGATGTTGTACGGCGCGCTGGCGTAGCGGCCGGATTCGTCGGCGGCGCGGCGCATTTCGCCCTCCACCTCGATCCCGGCCAAACGGGCGCGACCGTAGGCGATCAGCCGCTGCAGCGGCGGGGCGCCCGGGCCCAGCGGCGGCGGCCCGAACATGAACGCCGCCTGCAGTTTCTGCTCGGACTGGTCGAGCAGCGCCAGCATGAGACCGGCCCGGTTGCCGAACCGGCGGAATACGGTGCCCTTGCCGACGCCCGCGCGCTTGGCGACCGCGTCCATCGTGACGCCGTCGGCGCCGAATTCGCGGACCAATTCCTCGGCGGCGTCGAGCAGCAGCTGCCGATTGCGTACGGCATCGCTGCGCTCGGAGTGTTCGGCTACCGGCAGCGCGGTGGTGAGCGCGGTCGGCGGGAGGTCGACGGCCACGGCCTCGAGTGGCAGCGCGCCCGGACGCGGCGCGGCGGCGAAGGCCGGATCCGTGGCGCGCGGATCGGACGAATGGGACGAATTCGACGGCGTCGAATCGGGAGTGTCGCAGTTCACAGTTCGTTTACCCCATGACCCGGGAATGAAAGCGGACCGTAGTCCGGTTATCGTGTCGTGACAGCGGAAGCCACCGCCGCCCCACCGCACAAGGAGTGATCATGTCACAGACTCGCATCCTGGCTCTCGTCGGCAGCTTGCGCGCCGGTTCGATCAACCGGCAGCTGGCCGAGGCTGCCGCCCAGACCGCCCCGGAAGGTGTCGAGGTCGATATCTACGACGGTCTCGGAAATGTTCCGTTCTACAACGAGGACATCGACGTACCGGGTCAGGTGCCGGCGCCGGCGCCGGCGCAGGCGCTGCGTGACGCCGTCGCCGCCGCCGACGCCCTGGTGCTGTTCGTCCCCGAATACAACGGAACGATCCCGGCCGTGCTGAAGAATGCGATCGACTGGGCCTCGCGGCCCTACGGCGCCGGTTCGATCAAGGACAAGCCGGTCGCCGTGATCAGCGCCTCGATCAGCCAGAACGCCGCGAAGTGGGCGCACGGCGACACGGTGAAGGCGGTAAGTGTGGCCGGCGGCACCGTCGTGGAGAGCGCGCACCTGCACTTCGGCACCATCGGCCAGCGCTTCGGCGAGGCGCATCCGCGCGAGGACGCCGAGGCTCTGACCCAGCTCGCCGCCGCGGTCACCGAACTGGTCGCCGCGCGGGAATCGGTCAACGCCTGAGCCCGAGACGGTAACCGGCTCGAGCCGTTCCGAGGGGCCGCACCCCGATGGTGTGGCCCCTCGGTGGCGTCGGGGGTCATCGGCTACGAGGGGCGGCGACGTGACCGGCGTCCTAACGCTCCCGTCGCACACCTCTATAGGATATGAAAACCATTTCCAATAGGAGGTCCTCATGAAGGTCCGGAATTCACTGCGTTCGCTGAAGGACAAGCCGGGCGCTCAGGTGGTGCGACGCCGTGGCAAGACCTATGTGATCAACAAGAAGGAGCCGCGGTTCAAGGCTCGCCAGGGCTGATCCGGCTCGGCTGCGACACGCCGAAGTAGCCGCCGAATGCCGCGTTCGTTCCCCGGAACGGGCGCGGCATTCGGTCGTTTCGGATGTGCCCAGACGGGCCTGTTGAGATCCCTGTGGCCGATGTGACCAGAGGTGGTATTGGGTTTGCTGGGAGAGAGCTGCGACATGAAATCGTGATCTGCGCCACTGTCGTGTCGGGTTGCGAATCGACTGTCCTGGTACTTACGGCCGTCGAATTTCATCTTTGTGGTTCGCAACATGTCGTGTTGTATGAATCTGTCGGCCACTAGGTGTAGTGTCTACGGCACTGGAAGGGGAGACGGATTCCGAGCCGATCACAGCACTGTGATCACCGGTGGTGCCCCTACTTCCAGGGGTTTGCGCAGTACCAGATGGATCGTGCTCAGTACGGATGCTCACAGCAGATGGCGTACCGATTCAAGGCTGCATCGGATAAGGCAAGGAGAGAGGGTCACCCATGAGTATCACGGTCTACACCAAGCCCGCTTGTGTCCAGTGCAACGCCACCTACCGCGCGCTCGACAAGGCCGGTGTGGAGTACGAGGTCGTCGATATCTCCGAGAACCCCGAGGCCCGCGACTATGTGATGGCGCTGGGATATCTGCAGGCCCCCGTCGTCGTCGCTGGCGACGAGCACTGGTCCGGTTTCCGTCCGGACCGCATCAAGTCCCTGGTGACCGCCGCGGCCTGATCCGCTCCGGTCACCGTTCGTCCGACGAGCAGAGTAAGGGGGAGTGGGATGGCTGGGTTGTCCGGGGAAGGAACCCAATCGACGCCCGCTCTGGTCTACTTCTCGAGCGCGTCGGAGAACACGCACCGCTTCGTCGAACGGCTGGGTTTGCCGGCCGTTCGCATTCCGCTCCACACCGCCGATTCGCTGCGCGTCGACACGCCCTATGTGCTGATCTGCCCCACCTACGGTGGCGGCCGGCACGTGTTCGACGCGCAGCGCGGCGAGGGGGCAGCCGGTCGCTCGGACAAGGAATTCGTCCCCAGGCAGGTGGCGAAATTCCTCAACGATCCGCATAATCGTGCGCTGTTGCGCGGGGTGATCGCGGCCGGCAACACGAACTTCGGCGATACGTATTGCTATGCGGGAGAGGTCATCTCGCGCAAATGCGGGGTGCCGTACCTGTATCGCTTCGAACTGATGGGAACCGCCGAGGACGTCGAGCGCGTCCGAGAGGGATTGGGATTGTTTTGGCAACGACAACAGCACCGGCCGGAAAGACGGCCCGCCTAGAGCGCCCGGTCAGCACCGAGACCTCGACCGAGGGCCTGGACTACCACGCGCTCAACGCGATGCTGAACCTGTACGGACCCAACGGTGAGATCCAGTTCGACAAGGATGTCGCCGCCGCCCGGCAGTACTTCCTGCAGCATGTCAACCAGAACACCGTCTTCTTCCACAACCTCGACGAGAAGCTCGACTACCTCGTGGAGGAGAACTACTACGAGCCCGAGGTTCTCGACCAGTACAGCCGTGCGTTCGTCAAGAAGCTGTTCCAGCAGGCCTACGCCAAGAAGTTCCGGTTCCCCACCTTCCTCGGCGCGTTCAAGTACTACACGTCCTACACGCTCAAGACCTTCGACGGGAAGCGCTATCTCGAGCGGTTCGAGGACCGGGTCTGCATGGTCGCGCTGACCCTGGCCGCCGGCGACGAGATCCTCGCCCAGCAGCTGGTCGAGGAGATCATCGACGGCCGCTTCCAGCCGGCCACCCCGACGTTCCTGAACTCGGGCAAGAAGCAGCGCGGCGAACCGGTCTCGTGCTTCCTGCTGCGCATCGAGGACAATATGGAGTCCATCGGGCGCTCCATCAACTCGGCGCTGCAGCTGTCCAAGCGCGGCGGTGGAGTCGCGTTGCTGCTGAGTAACATTCGCGAGCACGGCGCGCCGATCAAGAAGATCGAGAACCAGTCCTCCGGCGTCATCCCCATCATGAAGCTGCTCGAGGACTCCTTCTCCTACGCCAATCAGCTCGGCGCGCGTCAGGGCGCGGGCGCGGTGTACCTGCACGCGCACCACCCCGACATCTACCGCTTCCTCGACACCAAGCGGGAGAACGCGGACGAGAAGATCCGCATCAAGACGCTCTCGCTGGGTGTGGTGATCCCCGACATCACCTTCGAGCTGGCGAAGAAGAACGAGGACATGTACCTGTTCTCGCCCTACGACGTCGAGCGCATCTACGGCGTGCCGTTCGCCGATATCGACGTCACCGAGAAGTACTACGAGATGGTCGACGACAAGCGCATCCGCAAGTCGAAGATCAACGCCCGCGAGTTCTTCCAGACCATCGCCGAGCTGCAGTTCGAATCCGGTTACCCCTACATCATGTTCGAGGACACGGTGAACCGGGCCAACCCGATCAAGGGCAAGATCACCCACTCCAACCTGTGCTCGGAGATCCTGCAGGTCTCCACGCCGTCGGTGTTCAACGACGACCTGTCCTACGCGGAGGTTGGCAAGGACATCTCCTGCAACCTGGGCTCGCTCAATATCGCCAAGGCGATGGACTCACCGGATTTCGGGCAGACCATCGAGGTCGCGATCCGGGCGCTGACCGCGGTCTCGGATCAGACCCACATCTATTCGGTGCCCTCGATCGAGCAGGGCAACAACGAATCCCACGCCATCGGCCTGGGCCAGATGAACCTGCACGGGTATCTGGCGCGCGAGCGGGTCCACTACGGATCCGAAGAAGGTGTGGACTTCACCAACATCTACTTCTATACCGTCGCCTATCACGCGGTGCGTGCCTCCAACAAGCTCGCCGTCGAGCGCGGCACGGCCTTCGGCGGCTTCCCGGAATCCAAGTACGCCAGCGGCGAATACTTCGACAAGTACACCGAACAGACATGGGAGCCGAAGACCGATCGCGTGCGGGAGATCTTCGCCGAAGCGGGCGTGCACATCCCGACTCAGGAGGACTGGCTCGAGCTGAAGGCCTCGGTCATGGAGCACGGCATCTACAACCAGAACCTGCAAGCGGTGCCGCCGACCGGGTCGATCTCCTACATCAACCACTCCACCAGCTCGATCCACCCGGTGGCGTCGAAGATCGAGATCCGCAAGGAAGGCAAGATCGGCCGCGTCTACTATCCGGCCCCCTACCTGACCAACGACAATCTCGAATACTTCGCCGACGCCTACGACATCGGCTACGAGAAGATCATCGACACCTACGCCGCGGCCACCCAGCACGTGGACCAGGGCCTGTCGCTGACCCTGTTCTTCAAGGACAGCGCCACCACCCGCGACGTCAACAAGGCCCAGATCTACGCCTGGCGCAAGGGAATCAAGACCCTGTACTACATCCGCATCCGGCAGATGGCGTTGCAAGGGACTGAAATTGAGAATTGCGTTTCCTGTATGTTGTGATGTGTAGCACATAGAAGACTCGATGCGGGGGTCGATGGGTAAGCCGAAACATGGTGTCATCTACGGAGTTCGCCTCCGCACCGAGTACGACTATCGCTATATAGGGTTGACGACGAAGTCGGAGCATGTACGGCTCCGGCAACACTTCAAGGAAGCCGGTGCGGGTCGCAAGACGCCGTTTTACGACTGGCTGCGCAAACAGGACCGAGATGCCGTCATTGCGGATGTCCTGGACTGGGTATACGGCCTCCAGGATCTGGGACGCGCTGAGATCGCGTGGATCGCTTATCTACGGAAAGAAGGCCAGCCACTCCTCAACCTTTCCGAGGGCGGACTGGGGCCAGTAGGCGTGATCTGGACCGCGGAAATGCGGGAGGCCGCGCGGATTCGGTCGACCGGCCGGCAGGGTGTGAGTCGTTTCGGCGAAGAGAATCCGTTTTTCGGGCGTACGCATTCGGCGTCGCAGCGCGTGAAATGGTCGATGGACCGCAAAGGCTCTTTTCAGGGTGAAGCGAATCCCAACTTCGGGAAGTTCGGCGCCGCGCACCCGGGATTCGGCCATGCTATGCCGGAAGAATCGCGTCGGCGTCTTTCGGAGATGCGCATGGGCGCAGGAAACCCGAACTTCGGGCGGACCGCCAGTGCCGAGACTCGGGCGAAGATGTCCGCCGTCCGGAAGGGGCGGCCGATGCCTTCGAGCAGGCGCAATGCCCACACGCGACATCACACGAACAAGGGTGTCTTCAAGGAGACATGTCGATATTGCGTCGAGGATACGGCCGATACGAAGGACGAGTGAGGGAGGCGGCGGCCGTACTGATCACCCCTCGCTCGGTACATGCGCGAAACCGAAGTTTCGTGGTTCGGCGCGGCGGCGGTTGGGGGTGTAGCCTGCATGCGGGCGCTGTGCGTCCGGGCGATGACCAGGCGACGAGGCGGGTCATCGGGGTGCCGGGAGGGCATCGAAATTCTCTGACGGTGTAGTGCGGGCGATGAGGAGGTGGGTGGCTGTGCGTAGCGAACCCCCGAGTCGAAGGCCGCGCGGCGCCGTCCTCCTGTTCTGCCGGTAGAGCTTTCGGTGGCGAGGGTCGGTGCCTCGCGGTGTGATCCGTGATCCCGTACCCACTCGCAGTATGCCGAGGTTCTGTCATGTCGACCGATCTGTTCTTTGCCGCGCCCGCACGCCCGGATGTCCCGGATGAGGGTCGTCCGGCCACCGAGTCCGCGCTGTACCACGCCGGCGCGGAGGCTGGTCGAGCGTCCGCCGGCGAGAAACACGCCACCGAAGCGGGGGTGCACGACACGTGTGCCGCCGACGCAAGCGGACACGATGCTGCCGGCGCGGCGGAAACGGCTGTCGCCGAACAGCATTCGGATCACGACTCGCTCCGCGACCTCATCGACGACCGCCGCGTCGACGCCGCGCTGACCTGGCTGGACGACCACGCCCCACACCGGATCGCCGACGAACTCGCGCGCATGGATGCCGTGCACGCCGGCATCGCGTTCCGGCTGCTGGACAAGGACCGCGCGCTGGCGGTGTTCGAGGAGCTCGAGCCGGTGGACCAGCAGCAGATCCTGTCCGGGATGCGTGATCAGAGCTTCCGGGAACTGGTGGAGGGGATGGACCCCGACGACCGCGCCCGGATGCTGCGCGAGGCCCCCGCGACGGTCGCCAAGAAGGTGCTGGCCGGGCTGAGCCCGCGCGAACGGCGGATGACGGCGGCGCTGCTCGGCTATCCCGAGGGATCGGTCGGTCGCTACATGACTCCGGAAGTCGTTGCGCTGCACTGTGATCTGACCGTCGAACAGGCGCTGCGGGTGGTTCGGGCCAAGGGCGCGCACGCGGAGACGGTGTACACCCTGCCGGTGGTGGACGGCGGTCGCCGGCTCACCGGCGTGGTCGAGATGCGGGAACTGGTTCTCAGCGATCCGGAGACGATGCTGACCGAACTCGTCGTCACCGCACCGGTTTTCGCCCGTGCGACCGACGCCGCGGAGAAGGCCGCGCGGCTCATGCGCGAGACCAACCTGATCAACCTGCCGGTCGTCGACAGCGAAGACCGGCTGGTTGGACTGCTGACCATCGACGACGCGGTCGAGGTCATCGAGGCGGCCGACAGTGAGGATGTGGCGCGGCAGGCCGGCGCCAGCCCGTGGTCCGGGCACTACATGGCCGCCGGTGTGTTCCAGCTGGCCCGCTACCGCGCGATGTGGTTGTTGTTGCTGCTGGTCGCGGCCACCCTGACGGTCACGGTGACCGACGCGTTCGAGGCGACGCTCGCCCAGGCCGCGCATCTCGCGTTGTTCATTCCGCTCCTGATCGGCGCGGGCGGCAATGCCGGTGCGCAGGCGGCGACCTCGTGTGTGCGGGCATTGGCCGTGGGGGAGGTGCGGGTGTCGGATCTGCTGAAGGTCATCTGGCGTGAATGCCGGGTCGGCCTGGTGCTGGGGTCGATGCTCGCGGTGGTCGGCATGGTGATCGGCGCGGCGTTCGTCGGCGCGCAGATCGCGCTGGTCGTCGGCATCACCCTGGTGATCATCTGTGGCTGGGCCGCGACCATCGGCGGCACGATGCCGTTGCTGGCCAAGAAATTGCGCATCGACCCGGCGGTGATCTCCGCGCCCATGGTGACGACGCTGGTCGATGCGACCGGGCTGGTCATCTACTTCACGACGGCGAAGCTCGTACTCGGCATCTGAGTCGGGACCGCGGGCGACGGTACCGTCCGCTGTCGACGACAGCCGTCCGCGATGCTCGCCGGAGATACCCGTCGCCGGGGCGTGGTCGCACGAGCGATCCGGGGAGATGGGGCGAAACAGATTCGGCGGCAATGCTTTACGGTACGTCGTGAATGATCGGGCGACGTTGGCGGCGAACAGGTACTGGATGGCCTTCTCTCGGTAGCAAGCCACCCTCCCAGCCGGTGAGACTGTCTCCACGCGAAGTGATTCCGAGGTGGCGTGCCTCGATGCCGCAGTGGGAGAGAAGGAAAAGCGCATGACGACATATGTTCTGGTGCCCGGCGGGTGGAAGGGTTCCTGGTCGTTCGAGGCGGTGGTTCCGCTGCTGGAGCGCGCCGGTCATACCGTCCACGCCCTGACCCTGACCGGTCTGCGGCCGGACGACGATGTCGCGACGATCGCGACGGCCAACCTGGACACCCACGCCGACGACGTCGTGCGGTTCCTCGACCGCGCCGACCTCACCGATGTGACGCTGGTCGGGCACAGTTACGGCGGGATGGTGATCGCCGCTGCGGCCGACCGTGCCGGCGGCCGGATCGCGCGCTTGGTGCATCTCGACGCGTACGTCCCCCGGGACGGCGAATCGTGCTGGTCGGCGATGAACGACTACTTCCGGCAGGTGATCGCCGACGGCGCCGCGACCACCGGTTATGCCGTCCGCCCACCGGGCAACGGCGATCCGCGCCGCCGCCCCCACCCGCTCGCCTCGTTCCTGCAAACAATCCGGCTCACCGGCGCATTCGCCCGAGTTCCCCGCCGGGAATTCGTCTACTGCTCGGGCTGGGAAGACCGCACCCCCTTCGCCGAACAGCGCACCCGGCTCGAAGCCGACCCCGGGTGGGTGGTCCACGACCTCCCCACCGGCCACGATGCCATGCACGAGGCTCCGGAGGCCGTCGCCGAACTGCTGCTGAGCGAGTGAAATATGCACACATCGCCGATGCGCTCATCAGTTCAGTCGTAGGAGACCGGCGTCGGTGGCTCCGAAACCGCATGCATCGCGGTAGAAGCTGCGCAGATGTGGTTCGTAATCGACGTGGAGCCATTCGATTCCGAGCTCGCGCAGGTCGCCGACCAGGGCGTTCACCAGGCCGGATCCGATGCTCTGCCGACGGAGATCCGGGGCGACCGCGGTGTCGAGGAGGAACGCGTGGCTCCCACCGTCCCACGCCGCGTGCACGAACCCGACGAGTCGAGCACCCACGAACGCGCCGACCCATGACCGGCTGTGCCGTTCCAAGCGCGCCTTCCAGGGCACCACGGTCCGGTCACCGCCGAATGCATCCGCGTGCAGCCGCGAGAGGGCCTCGTCGTCGACGGCGAAACGTATGCGGAGATCAACGGTCATGAGGCATCCTCTCGGAGCAAGTGGCGCGATGAACCCGGGGGCGTCATCCCGGCAGGCGGTATCAACTGTGTTGTAGCGCGAACTTTTCGTGCAAACCTCCATGAGATTGTGAGAAAACGGGCTGTTGCGAAATTGGTTTCGGTGGTTCCGGCCGCGGGGCGGCCGGAACCACCGGGGGCGGGGCTGGGAGTGGT
>NZ_LZML01000089.1:0-1595 GCF_001665695.1 Nocardia sp. 852002-51101_SCH5132738
CCCCGTTATCTTTTTCCCAGCTCCAATCAGGGGCTACGGTCGCCGGGCCCGGTATGGCTCTTTGCCCCCAGTCTCTCGAATGATCCGGGGGGTGTTGCCGCCGGGCCCGGGGCGTCGGCTCACCGCTGAATAGGGACAGGACCGCTCGAAGGTCTGGCTATAACGTGGGTGCCGGGTGTCGATGCCGGATCGGCGGCCGTCCGGGTTCGACCTATTTCGGGAGCACGGGTGCATCAGCAGTACGCGGTGTTCTGCGGTATCGATGTCGGCAAGACCAACCACCACGCCGTCGGCCTCGGCGCAGACGGGAAACGCTTGTACGACAAAGCATTACCCAACGACGAAGCACAGCTGCGGGAGGTGTTCGGCAAACTCGCCAACCGCGGACCGCTGCTGATCGTGGTCGATCAGCCCAACACCATCGGCGCCCTGCCGGTGACCGTGGCCCGCGCGTGTGGTCACGACGTCGCCTACCTGCCCGGACTGTCGATGCGCCGCATCGCCGACCTCTACCCCGGTCACGCGAAAACCGATGCCCGAGACGCATTCATCATCGCCGACGCCGCTCGCACCATGCCCCACACGCTGCGCCGCACCGACGCCGGTGACGACGCCCTAGCCGAGCTGGAGCTGCTAGTCGGCTACGACGACGACCTGGCCGTGGAAGCGACCCGCACCAGCAACCGCATCCGCGGCCTGCTGACCGGCATTCACCCCGCGCTGGAGCGGGTACTCGGCCCGCGCGTCGCACACCCGGCCGTGCAGGAGATCCTGGCACGCTTCGGCGGCCCGGCCGGCATCGCGAAGACCGGCCGCAAGCGCGTCACTGCGGTCGCGGTCAAGCACGCGCCCCGCATGGGCGCCCGCCTGGCCGACGACATTTTCACCGCCCTCGCCGCCCAGACCGTCACCGTCCCGGGCACCGCCGCCGCCGACCTCGTCCTGCCTCGGCTGGCCGAGTCACTGAAATCGGTTGTGCAGCAACGAAAGGACATCGCCACCGATGTCGAGAGGATGCTCGATGCACACCCTCTTTCCAGGGTCCTGACCTCGATGCCCGGCATCGGCGTCAGGACCGGAGCCCGGATCCTGCTCGAGATCGGTGACGTCTCCGACTTCGCCTCACCGGGGCACCTGGCCGCCTATGCCGGCATCGCGCCGGTCACCCACCAATCAGGCACCTCCATCGGCGGTGAACACCTGTCGCGGTCGGGGAACCGGAAACTCAAACGGGCACTGTTCCTGTCGGCGTTCGCCTCGCTCAGCGACCCGGTCAGCCGCGCCTACTACGCGAAGAAACGAGGCGAGGGGAAGAAACACAACGCCGCCCTGATCTGCCTGGCCCGGCGGCGCTGCGACGTCCTCTACGCGATGCTCAAGACTGGCCAGTTCTACCGGCAGCCAGGCGAACCGCGGCCGGACGCCACGGAGTCCCGGGAGGCCGCGACAGCGGCCTGACCACGCCCGAACCGGATGCTGCCCGCCCTTCGGACGGGCAGCTGCTCGGCGTGCTCAAGATCGATGGCCCTCCACTGCCTCGAAATCAGAGAAATCCCGGCCGGATCGCTTGACAGCGGAGATAGGGACACCCCCCC
>NZ_LZML01000090.1:0-771 GCF_001665695.1 Nocardia sp. 852002-51101_SCH5132738
GAACCGAATTCCATTGTGCTAGAATAGATTTAGTACCGAACTAGCTTCGGACTTACACGGTTCTCGTGACACCCTCGGCGCGTACTGCCGACGATGTCGCGCAGGAGGTCTACGCGTTGCTGATCACCTACCAGGCGTTGCGGACCGCGATCGCCGATACCGCGCTGGCCACACCGGGCATGGTCGCGGACCGGGGCAGTTTCACCGTCGCTTTGCAGACCGCCCGCGACCAGCTCGTCCATGCGGCCGGGTCATCACCGGCGCGACTGTCGATATCGTCGGTGTGATCGGGCGGGCCGTGCGCGCTGACCTGCTCCCACATCGCCGGCCCCGCAGCAGCCTTCGCGTGGTCAAACGGGCAATCTCCAAACACCGCGCCAAGGGGGTGATCGACCGGACCATCTACCAAACCCACATCAGCGTGCGCGTGCTACCCGGTTGACAACCCGGCAGCACACCAAACTGAGCGGCCTTGGGTCTAGCCCGGGCTGCGGTGCACGCCGGCTACCGCACCTATGTCACCACCGCCGCCGATTTGGCGGCCCGCTGCCACCGCGCCGCCATCGAGGGCCGGTGGGCCACCACCATGCGGTTCTACGCCGGACCAGCGCTGCTGGTGATCGACGAACTGGGCTATCTGCCATTACCGGCAGAGGCGGCTTCAGCATTGTTTCAAGTTGTGTCGCAACGATATTTGAAGACCTCGATCGCGATCACCACCAACCGCGGCGTCGGATCCTGGGGCGAGATCCTCGGCGATAACACTGTCGC
>NZ_LZML01000091.1:0-516 GCF_001665695.1 Nocardia sp. 852002-51101_SCH5132738
AACCTCCGCCGGGCCACGACCGGAAACCGCGAACCCCTATAATCAGGACCGCTCACGGGTGGGGCATTTCGATGAGCCCGGCTGGGGAGATTCGGTGAGCGCAGTCAGCTGACGAGGCTCAAGAAACTTCCCCAGTGGTGCTCATCGAAATTCCCCACCCGTGAGGCGGTTCTACTGTAGCGGCCGGCGGATGGTTCCGGAGGCCGTGCGGTGGTTTTCTGATCGGGCATGGTGGTCTCGCAGGCGGTAGGAGTCGCCGTCGAGGTTGATCACCATCGACCGGTGCAGGAGTCTGTCCAATAATGCTGCGGCGACAGTGTTATCGCCGAGGATCTCGCCCCAGGATCCGACGCCGCGGTTGGTGGTGATCGCGATCGAGGTCTTCAAATATCGTTGCGACACAACTTGAAACAATGCTGAAGCCGCCTCTGCCGGTAATGGCAGATAGCCCAGTTCGTCGATCACCAGCAGCGCTGGTCCGGCGTAGAACCGCATGGTGGTGGCCCACCGGCCCTC
>NZ_LZML01000092.1:0-2605 GCF_001665695.1 Nocardia sp. 852002-51101_SCH5132738
GGTCCGACAGCATCTTGGACGGGTCGATAGGCTGGACAGAGGTCATCGCGTGAACTTTCTTTCCTTCAAGTGACTTGCCGGTCTTTTGAAGGATCACGCGGTGACCACCCCCTATCCGGCTACGACACGCCCGCACTTTGCTGGCGTCCGGCCATACACCATCCTGCTGGACTCAACCGGCTCGCCGGACTGAAACCGGTTGCCCCGGCAGGTCTCTAACGTCGCCGTTGGTTGTTTGTATATATCTCTTATTCGCGTGCGTACGCGCACACGTTCACTCGGTCTCCCGCGCGCGGGGGTAGTCCGCCGGGCGTGTCGCCCGCAGCCAACCGGCTCGGACTCAAAAATACTTGCTTACGCATAACCGCAGGTCAGACCAGGTGTGGCAAATGGCCGGCTGAGCCATCAGCGCAGGTCAGAGCATGTATCTGTGTCCACCGCCCCGGAATTTATCGATTCTGAGAGCCGTAACCCCGGAATCGGCACAACTCCCCGTCCGGGCGGTGTTCGCCCGTCTACGGGCCATCTAGCCACCGTTTCGGCGGTGGCGATGGCAACAGTCATCCTCACCGCTCGGCACCGAGCCGCACGATTCCCGGTTGTCCACCGGCGCAACCGGTTTGGGCAATCACACGAAACCCCCGGAGAGCGTTAGCTCTGTCCGGGGGTCCGTCACTGCTTGCGGAGTAGTCCACGTTCCTCGCAGATACGGCGGAGACGCTCCTCCGTGCCGCAGCCGTGCCCCTCGTGTAACCGAAGGTTGAATACCAGTGCCGGAACACCGGCCGGGCGCGGCTGGGCCGTATCGAGTTCGAACGGGCATGGGTCCGGACCGGTCACAGTCCGGCCCGCTCACGCTCCCCCGGACCGAACGCCCGAGCGTCGTTGCACCCGACCCGCCAAGCGGACTGTATCCACCGCTGAGCGAACGATTCAGCCATCGTGAACTCATCTTCCGAACCGAGCACCCGACCGGCCGACAAGTCCACCTCGAACCCTGCCAATGGTGTTCGCGTTGCATCCGAAACCATCGCTCTCGCAACAGGTTCGATCGAACGTCGATTGTTCGTTGTGGTCCACAACTGAAGCCCCGGAGCATGGATAATCCACCGCTCGCCGCAGCAATGAACCTTGATCAGATAGTGCTTCACGGTTCCTCCCGAAGTGGTAGGGCACCCGGCACCGGAGAAGTCGGTTTCGGTCCGGTGCCGGGGCTTGGTCAGAACCGTAGGAACCGAGGCGAGCCGGGGTCTACAACCGTGCACAACCGTGCACAGGGAAACGATTCCCAGTGCATCACGGCCACCTTCGAGCCACAATCGAGAGTCGTAGTGCAACTTGGTGCACGTCTCAACGGAGGTAACCGTGATGAAGCTACGTTTTCTCGGCAAGTGCGGAAGCACCGGCGGAAACTGCCCCACCCTGCTCTCTCACGAACACGGGTATGTGGTTCAAGCCTGGCGGACCGAAACCCCCGGCACGGTGGAGCTTCCACACAAGTTGCTCGGGTTCCTCGAACCAGACACGTTCATCGGAGCACCGATGACCGATACCGGCCGGGGAACGTTCCGGCTCACCGGCCGACCGATCAGCGACACTGAGACACTGGCACAGCTCGACCTAGCCGACGACGAGACGGCAATCGAGGTGCCGAAGACAGAGAGGACGTTCTACGGTGCAACTGCTACACGGCAATCCGTGGCCTGAGCTATTCGGCGACTGTCGCCGGGAGGCATTCCACCTCGAGGTCCGGGACGCTTACGCGGTAGCCGATGAGTCCGCCCCGTTCCGGAAGTACCTCGACGGAGAGCAGGACGATTATGCGTGGTTCGAGCCGTGGCTACAGCTGGTGAAGGACACCACCGGCCGGGGCGTAGCCGTCACTCGGGTACGTGTCGTCACGGTGCCGCACACGGACTACACCCGGTTCTCTCTGGCGGTTACAGAGCTGAACGCCGGTGCCGGGGAAGACATCCGGTACCTACCCCGGCATGAGGCTGGGGAGGTGCCATCAGATGATTTCTGGCTGTTGGATGACAACCGGGTGGTGTTCAACCTGGTAGACGAGAACGGACGTGCCGCAGACGGCGCGGCGTTGACCACGGATACCGGGATTGTCGAGCATTGCCGACGGCTCAAACAACGGTTGTGGTCACTCGCCACTCCGTACCGCGAGTACATCGTTCGGTGACAGGTTCAATCAACCAGCAACGCGAATCTCTCGGGGCCAGACTCCGGGAGATTCGCTTTACCGCTGGCTTATCGGGTGCCGCGTTAGCTCGGCTTAACGACTGGCATCCGAGCAAGGTTTCAAAAATCGAGTACGGCAGAATCCTGCCGTCTATAGACGACCTCGCCGCGTACTGCCGAGATTGCAGCGCGCCAGACCAATTAGCAGACCTTACCGCTACCCGCCGCAATATCGACACTGCGTATCTGGAGTGGCAGAAGGTTCTAGGTACTGGCACGAAGCGCAGGCAAAACACATTCCTCAAAGCGGAAGCCGAAGCACGGATTCTGCGCGGATAGGGACTGTCGGTGTTCCGGTGGATCTGATCTCGGTCCGATGAGTCGAGCCTGATGGCTCGGCAGGAAGGACCGACGA
>NZ_LZML01000093.1:0-13984 GCF_001665695.1 Nocardia sp. 852002-51101_SCH5132738
CGAACCGAATTCCATTGTGCTAGAATAGATTTAGTACCGAACTAGCTTCGGACTTACACGGTTCTCGTGACACCCTCTCAACCGGGGGTCGACGGCGGCCATGCGGGTCGACCAATAGGCCCCGAAGCTGAAGCCCAGCATGCCGATCCGCTGCGGATCTATCCGCGGGTCGGCGCACAGATGGTCGATGACACCGGAGTAGATGTTCTCGGCGGCGGTGGTCAGCGGCTCCGTGTAGGAGAAGGTGCCGGGCATCTCCATCACGAACACACCCAGCCCGCTGTCGCGGAGATACAGCAGCGGCAGCAGCGCCTCGGCGATCGTGCCTTCCAGGCCGTTGGTGACCAGGATCGTCGGCGCCGACACAGCACCGGTCGGCAACATCAGCATGCCGCGCACGGTCTGGGTGCCGACCCGGATCCGCACCACTTCGATACTCACCCCCATCGCAGCATCGAGCGAACCCACCAGCACCTCACACAGCCGCCACGAACGTTCGTAGGCGGCCAGCCTGGCCGGGCTCCACCCGGGCCAAGCGGCAACGAACTCGTACGTCAGCGCCTTGATCAGCCCGTCGATCGCGACCGCGGCATCGGCGTCATCGGGACGGGCAGCGCAGAACCGCTCGACCGCTTCGGGATCGGCCACCGGCCCTCGGCCAGCCAGGATCGTCACCGCGGGTGCCAGCAACTTACCCAGAGCGGGCAGATCCGGCGTCGCTGCCGGGTCGAGCAACTGTTCGGTTGTCGGTCCGCCCAGGCGCAGCAAGGCCGCGTCGGCTCGCGCGAGATGCTGATGGGCGAAGCCTTCCCAATGCCCGGTCCAGCGCGCGTCGTCGAACGACCGGCACTCATGTAACTGGCGCCGGAATTCCTCGGGGTCGATCCCCCCGAGGTGGGTGAACCTGTCGGCGAACAACCGGGGTAGGAACGCGGCCACACCCATCCGGCGCGCCGCCCGCTCGGTGGTGTGAGTCATCGCGCGCGCACTGATGAGCACCCGTTTGCCGAGCTCCCGCACTGACGTCATTGTTGTGCCTCCCGATCCCGAAAATGCAGAATGTTCTGCTTTTGTGAGCGTAACCACGCCCGGTAACCAAAAGCAAGAAGTTCTGCTTTAAGATCGGGCTATGTCGGTAGTCGAGAACGTCGAGCCGCTGCGCCGGCCCGGAGGCCGGGCCGCGAAGGTGCGCGAAGCCGTGCATCGAGCCGTGCTCGAAGCCGTCGAGGAACACGGCGTGGACAAGGTCGGCATCCCCGATATCAGCCGCCGCGCGGGCGTGCGTGACAGTTCCATCTACCGACGCTGGGGAACACGAGAGAACCTGGTGCTCGACGTGATGCTCAGCGTCAGCGAACGCACGCTCCCGCTACCGGACACCGGCTCGCTGCGCGCAGACCTCACCCTTTTCGCCACCGCGCTCATCGCCTACCTCGACACCCCGCTGGGCGCGGGCGTGGCGCGCGCTCTCGCGTTCATCACCGACTCCGAACAAGTCGCCGAAGCGCGAAAAGCCTTCTGGGACAAACGCTACGAAGCCAACCAGGCGATGGTGACCCGGGCCGTCGAGCGCGGCGAGCTGCCCGCCGGCACCGACGCCAAGACAGTCATCGAAACCCTGATCGCGCCGATCCACTTCCGCCGCTTCCTCACTCACGAACCGATGGACGACCGGTTCGTAGACCAGCACGTCACCCGGGTGATCCGCGCACTGCAATCCGACCCGACCGGATAAGCGACGCCCGATCGCGGGGCGCGCCCCTGCCTCGAGGACGGCACATCTCGGCCGACAATCAATCGTCCCGCGGCCGGAACGTCCAGGAAGTCACAACTCTCACTGAACGGCAGTTCGGCTACCGCTGGAATCGGCTTCGGACATCGACACGCTCACCAGCCGCTGGCCTCCGATTCGCCCGCTTATCGGGGGTCAGGTTCCGCGTCGGCTGGATCGAGGCGGAGACCATCATGGTCGAACCGAAGCGGCTGGGGGATTAAGGGAAGCGGTTGTCCTGTGTCCCGCAACCTCATTCCCAGTCGGTCGAATGTAGGGCTACAAAGTCGGGCTGGCAACGATGACGCTGCTTTGGAACCCGGGTTGGTAGCCGCGCTCGTCTCGATGTGAAGTCTCGCTACCCGTGCGGGTGGCTCAAGGCGCGGGGGCGAGCCGAAGTTTGTTCCGGCTCAGGTGTTAATGCCTCGCGTGGCGCCAAATGGCTAGAATGATTTAAGGCGACGCGCAGCGCCGACGACCTCGGACAGCGGCACATTCGGGTTCGCGGCGGCAGCCCCCTTCGGTGCCGAAGGGTACGGTCTCGGCGATCGCTGACAGGGTGTCGCGGATAGTTCGGGCGTTTGGGTTTTGCTATCGGGAAGGGGGCCCTAGGAGAGGGAGGACGACCGTGCATGTCGGTGGGGTGGCGTGGGCGGGGTCGAGTGCGTCGAGTACTTCGTGTATCGCTACTGGATCCGATGTCAGCTCGTTGTGTTCGGTGAAGTCGGTCGGGCAAAGATCTTGTAGTACAACGTTGTGCACGTTGGGGCCGTCGAGAAGGCCTGTGGTGTAGGGGGTGGCGATCTGGTCGTAGCGGGTGACGATCATGGTGAACGGGATCGCCGGTGTGGCATCGGGGTTCGGTTCGAGGTCTTGCAGGAACGGTGCCCCGGGTGACAGCTGACACGGTCCGCAGTGACGGGTGGCCGCCGCGCCGCTCCCGGTGGATTCCACCAGCGGCTGCACACCGGCGAGACCGCTGACCGTCGATCCGTGCAGGGGGGCGGCCAGTGCGACGTAACGGCCGATCTTCGATGCCCAGCCGAGTCGGCTCAGGTAGTAGTAGGCCACCACCCCGCCTATCGAATGACTCACCAAGTCAACCTGTTTCGCCCCCGTGGCGGCCTCGACCCGATCTATGAAGTTGCCGATCTGTGTGGCGCTGTCCTGCACGGGAGCGGTGGCGCCGATCGGGCCCAGCCCCTCGGATCCGTAGGTGGTGGTGTACACGCAGTAGCCGGCGTCGGCCAACACCGGCGACAGTGTATTCCAGCTGATGGTGTCGTTCGACAATCCGTGGAGCAGCACAACGGGATTCGGATGTGCTGCGGTCCGCCGGCACGATCGATCGTTGGCCCCAGGAGGCGATTGCCCCGGTCCGGTCAACTCGGCCTGCACACCACCCAGATAGCTGTAGGAGGGGGCGGGATCGGGTACATGATCGTCGGCCACGGCTGGACCGGCTGTTGTCACGAGCACCGTAGCAGCCAGCGTGGCAACGGATATCACTCGTCGCATCGACGCACTCCTTCGTTTGTATAGCCGGTCAGCAGTCCTTCCGCCCCCGCCGCGGAAGGAATGACCGACCGGCCGGTCATAATGTAGCATCGGGATACGCTGGCGGCAGCCTGAGAGAGGAGAGCGGTCATGGCCCGACCCTCGGAGCCCGGTCGTAGGGCGCTGTTGGACGCCGGTTCTGTGGTGGCCGAGCGTGCGGGACTGCGGGGGCTATCGGTCAACGCTGTGGTTGCCGCGGCGGGAATGTCCAAAGGCAGCTTCTATCACCATTTTTCGGACCGACGTAGTTACATGATCGCCCTGCACCGCCGCTACCACGATGTTCTGGCCGAAGCGATCCTCGCCGAAATCGGCGATCTCGCCCCGGGTTTTTCCCGTCTTGCCGCTGGCGTCACTTCGTATCTGGATGCATGTTTGCGGACGCGCGGTACGAAAGCCTTTCTTGCTCAGTCGCGTACCGACACCGACTTGCTCGATGAGGTCCATGCGCGCAATCGAGCAGTGGCAGCAGTCATCGAGCCGGATCTACGGGCTATCGGGTGGGACGATCCTGCGGCCGTCGCGCACCTGGTCGTCGCGATGGTCGCCGAAATCGCTTTGGCCGAACTGTATGCCGATGAGCCGCAGCCGACTCTGCGTTCAGCGGTGATCGGCCTTATCAACAGGGAGTAGGCGCAGCTCGCGCAACACCGACCGGCAACACCGCCGACTTCGTGCTGACCTCGGTCTCGAACGGTATGGCTCAGAGGGAGCCGTCGCTGCCCCTTCGGGCGGGTCTGTCACTGCGTCCGCTGCGGGTTTTCGCGTAGGCGACGAGTTTGGGTTCGGGGTTCCTCGGGTCGTGTGGTCATGCGGTGCGGGTCGAGCGCCACGCCGGCGAGTTCGAGATCGTGCGCAGGGCGAAGGAGTCGCACATCGCTTGACCGCTTTTCGGAGGCTGCCTCATCCCCCGTGATTCCGCGACGTCCTGTCGACGTCCTGTAGGTCCGAGTGAATCGGCGACCCGACTGAATCCGATTGTTCCGGCCGTATCGAGAATCCCGTTGAACTGCGGATTTGCGATTCGTCAGAACCGAGAAGAACGGGCCGAACGAGGAACTGCTCCAGCCTATTTGCGTATCGATCGCATGGAGTCGATGCTACTGATGACCGGTTGGTTTTGTCCGGCGAAGCGGCGCGACCTGCGGGTTCGCGGTTGTTGGTGCGAGTCGAGGGGTAGGGGCCGTGACGTCCGGGGGCATTCATCGATCGGTTCCGTATCACTCGTCCGCCGGCTGTCTGTGAGCAACGCGTGCAGCCCATGCGGGGAGTCGCGCTCGATCAGCAAACTCGCCAGCTTCACGTCACGGTGCAGCACTCCGTGCGCGTGTGTGTAGTCCAGCGCTTCTGCGGCATCGGCGATCAGCTCGATGACGAGCCCCAACCTCCAGGCCGCGCGGAGAAGCGACGAGTTCGGATGATCAAGGCGCGCCGCCGAATACACCTGTTACCGTGCAGAGGCGGTGGCCATGGGCAACTCCATGGTCGCGAGTCGCGGAGGGCTGTGAACACCATAGGGCTCCATCCGGCACAAGGTGGGTGGAACCGTGGGCGGACTTCGACAAGACTGGCCCTATGCACTACGTCGGCCGAGTTCCTGCGCCGCCGTTGGATCAGTTCGTCGATGATATCTACTGTCTGACGGGGGTACCGCGGCACCGACGGATGAATGTGCCGTCGATGCCATCGGCGCATTTGTTACTCAACCTGGCTGGACCGATTCGGCTGTGGGATCCGGATTCCTCGGCGGTGCCCGCCCTGTTCGTCAATGGATGGTTCATGGGCGTGTGGACCAGGCGGTTCGTGGTCGAGTATCCCGACCGGGTGCGGGTTGTGGGGGTGCATTTCAAGCCCTGGGGACTTTCGCCGTTCATCGGTATGCCCGCGACTGAGCTGCGGGACCGATGGGCGCCGGTCGACGCTGTCTGGCAACGGTCGGTGGAGCGAATCCGAAATCAGGTCGGTGACGGCGCATCTGTTGACGAGATGCTGGGGGTAGTGGAGCGGGAGTTGCGTTCGCGGTTGCCCGAGGACCGGCCCCGAGGCCTCGACCTGGTCCGGCACGCGGGCACGAGGTTGGTGGCCTCGCACGGCACCGTGTCGGTCGGTGCGTTGACCGACGCGATGGGTGTGAGCGGCAATCACCTTGCCGCACAGTTTAAGTCACATGTCGGGATCACCCCGAAGCCTATGGCGCGGATCTACCGATTCGCGCGGCTCATAGTGTCCGTCGACGCCGAGCACCCAGTCGACTGGGCGGAGGTGGCGCACTCGGCGGGCTACTTCGACCAGGCGCATTTCAGTCGGGAGTTCAAGGCCTTCACCGGCCGTACCCCGACCGAATACTTGGCCCTGCGTCGCCGGTTCCCTGTCGATCGGGGCTTTCCGCCCGATCTCGGACCGATGCCCGCCGATTGATTTTTTACAAGCCGCACCGCGCTGGGCTCGACAAGATCGGATAAGACAACGTACGAGCCTCGAGGAGCATCAGTGGGTACCGTAATCATGCACAATGTCGTCTCGGTTGACGGTTACATCGCCGACAAGAACGACGACGTCGGCCCGCTGCACGACTGGTACTTCAACGGTGACACGCCCATCACGGCCGGCATGGACGAAGTATTCGACCATTCCGGAACCGGCAGCCGCTTCAAGGTCCCCGCCGCCTCAGCCGAATATGTTCGCGCCATGTGGGAATCGATCGGCGCCATCGTCATGGGCCGTACCCTCTTCGACCTGGTGAACGGCTGGGAGGGCCGTCCGCCCGCGGGCGAGCACGTGGTTGTCGTCTCACACCGCCCCAAACCCGACAACTGGCACCCCGAAGCCTCCTACCATTTCGTCGACGACGTGACCGCTGCGGTAGCCACGGCCCGCGAGTTGTCCGCCGACCGAAACGTCGCTGTGAATGCCGGCGAGGTAGGCGGCCAGATCCTTGCGGCCGACTTGGTCGACGAAGTAGCGATGGACGTGGTGCCGGTCGTATTCGGTTCTGGCAAGCCCTATTTCGGTGGCATCGACGGTCGACACCACCTCGAGGATCCGCATGTGATCATCCGTGGCGAGGGCGTACTTCACCTGAGGTTCCGAGTCCGCAACTAGCCGTGTGTACCGGGCAACTCACGCACGCGATGGGATTCGCCTCCTCGGTGCGGTGCGTGCCTGGTGTAATCAGCCGGTCGCCCGCCGCCGGCTGCAAGCGCATGACCGTCGCCCATCGTGAAATTGGTTGTGGCTGTTGCTCTTCCCTTCCCCCGCTGGCGCTGTTGGGGGTTGGCCGCGGACTCTTTCGGTGCCGGTCAGCCGCTGACGTGGGCGGTGTTGTCGAGCCATTGCAGCCTCTGCCCGGTGCCGTGCAGGGTGTGGGCGGACTCAGGCCGCTGCGTGGTCGAAAGGTAGTCGATTGCAGACGAATTGACGTGTGTGGTGAGGTTCGGCTCTGGCGCCGATCTCGTTCACGGTGTTGTGTGGTCGCCCGCGGAATTCAGCACGGTCGCGATCAGCGCGGTACCTTCGCCGGTGCGGCCGCCCGGACCCGGCTGATAGACAACCGATTCCGGCGTCAGCTCGCCGCCGCAGCCATCGCATGTCACCTTCGCCTCGACTCGATGACCGCACGTGCGATGGTGCAGAACCAGCGGCGGCCCCTCGGCCCCGGATTCCCATTTATCACCCCACGCCATGAGGGCGAACAGCACCGGAATCAACTCCTGACCCTTGTCGGTCAGGTGGTATTCGTATCGGTCGGGCCGCTGCTCGTACCGGTGACGGCGCAGTACTCCCTGGTCCACCAGCCGCTGCAATCGCTGGCTCAGCACGTTGGTGGCGATACCGAGGTTGCGCTGCAACTCCTCGAAACGCCGCAGGCCCAGTGCCGCATCGCGAAGGATCAGCAGGGTCCACGAGTCTCCGACGATCGACGCCGAACGCGCGATCGAGCACGCGATCTCGTGGAAGTTCTTTCGCCCCATCTTCCAGTCCCTTGCTTTAAGCAAGCTAGCTGCTTACAGTCGTTTTATGTATCACACCATCGTACGGTTCCTGGTCCGGAGAACGTGGCGCCGCACCGGCTCGGGCGATCACGAGGCCGCCGTGGCGATGGCGGCGCCGGACCTGCGATTCCGCTTTCTCGGCGATACCCCGCTCGGTGCCGACCTGCGCGGACCGGAGGCGTTCCGCGATTGGTTCGCTCGCTTCGATCAACTGCTGCCCGGACTGCGCCTGGAATTGGTGGATGTGGTCTCCGGCGGCCCGCCCTGGAGAACGAAGGTCGCGGTCCAGCTGGAGGTGAGCGGAACCCTGGCCGACGGCAGCGGTTACCGCAACACCGCGATGCAGTGGCTCACCCTGCGCTGGGGCAAGCTGGTGGACGATCTGGTCCTGGAGGACACCCTGACCCTGCAACGCGCCCTCGGCCGGCAGCAGGCAGACGGGGCGATCGCCCGATCGCTGTGAGGCGGTCGGCAACACCCGATCGACGACCTCCACGTCGCCACCACGAAGCCGCTCAGCAGCCGCACCGGATCATCATCGTCGACGACGACATCGTCGGGAGTGCCTCGGGCCGGCGCGAACCCAGCACGAAGACCTGCAAATCCGGCCGGGGCCACCGATCGGCAGTCAGCCCAGGCTCGAAGGTCGTGCGGCCCATTCGAGAGAGCCTCGCAGGTACGCAGGAATTCGGCGATTCCGTGACTGCCCGGGGCGAACTGTGTTGGACGGCAGCCGCTTACGCGAATTCTTGCTGAAGCCGCGGCGTAACGGGGGGCTGGTACGGATCGATACCCGTGCGAACGGTTGCGGTATCGGACTCGAGGGGGACTCATGCGTACCAAGTCACTGATTGTTGCCGGCTTCGCGGCGAGCGTCGCCATCACCGTCAGCGGTTGCGGCCCGGCCTCCACTCCCGGGTCGCTGTCCACAACCACTCCGGCGGCCCAAACTTCGCAGCCGCCAGCACGAACCGCACAACCCGCCCAATCGGGACACGCGACCGAGCCCGGCGGCCGCGTCCCCGAGACGGCCGAGGCTACGGTCGTGCCGGCGCCCGGGGCCGCGGCCGCCGACCCGGCTACTCCCGCCGACACCGCATTCCCGAAGTGTGTGACCGCCCAACTCCGTCTGGATAAGGGGGTCGGCGGCCCGGTGGGAGGGGACTGGTTCCTACGGTTCATCAACTCCAGCTCGCGAACCTGTGTCCTGCAAGGTTTCCCGGGTGTCTCGCAAACCAACGGCCCCAGCGATGACCCGGTGGGCGAGCCCGCCGTGCGGGACGAGGGTCCGCAGGCGCCCAAGCCCGCGCCGGTCACGCTCACACCGGGCGGGGCAGCTCAATTCGAGTTCATCACCTATCCCAAGCAGATCAACGATTGCGCAGCCCTGCGCACCACCACCCTGCGCGTCTACCCGCCCGACAACACCGAATCGCTGTGGCTGCCCTGGGACAACCTGATCTGCCCGAGCCCGCAGCGCATGCTCGTCGTCCGCGCGATCACGCCGCTGTAGGCGCTGCTGCTGATAGGTCCTTCCTCCCACGATGGGATCCCGGCCTTCCCGTTGCCTGTGCGGGAAGGTCGCAGGCGGTGCCGACAGCGATCGCCGGTGCGGCAACCGGGAGGTGATGTCGGGAGGGCAAGCCGCTGCACCCGTGCGCTTTTCGCGAGATCGGTCTGGTCTGGCCCGCGGACCGGCCGCGGCCCGATCGTCCTCACCGCGTGACGGGCTTCGGGCCCGGTTGCGGGCCGGTGTTCAGCTGTTCGGGTAATACGGTGAAGTGGCGGACGAAACCGGACAGGACGGGCAGGTCCTTCGGTGCGGTCCACTCGCCGAGCAGGTCGCCGGTGACGGTGTCGCTGTAGAGATAGTGACCGTGCGTGGGTTCGTCGAGGTCGTAGGCATCCAGGTAGATCCGCCATCGGCCGTCGGGGAGCGGGATCACGCACTGTCCCTCGCGCGGTTGTCCCGGGCCCGGTCCGCCCCAGCGCGCCCAGTTCCCGGTTCGCGCGAACGTGTACGGGCCGACCAGGCGGTCGGCCACCGCGACCTCGACGTTCTTGGTCGATTCGTTCTTGACGAACGCGTAGTAGCGTCCCTGCGACAACTTGACCGTGGTGTCGATGTAGCCGAGGCCGCCCGGTGCGGGAATGACGCCTGCCAGCGGTATGGGCGTGGTCCAATGCAGCTGGCTCAGCGATGAGGTGGTCGCGGTCATGACGCAGGGCCGGAAAACCGTGCCGTCGTTGATGTTCACCAGGACGCTGACCGTGCCGTCACGGTCGACGAACCATTCCGGCGCCCAGGTATGGGTGACACCATCGAACGGAATTGTGTACTCGTACAGGAACTCCCAGTTGATCCGGTCGCGGCTGCGCGCGAACCCGATGGTGTTGCCGTCCCATGCGGTCGTGTACGTCACGTAGTACTCGCCGTCGATGTGACGAAAGACGCTGGGGTCGCGGCACAAGCCCTTCTTGGTGGTGGCCGCCGCTGCCGGGGTGTCGGCGGGGTCGGCGTCCGGCGGACGGTAGGCGTCGGCCTGGACGAGCCGGAAATTCGTTGCGTCGGTGGATTCGTAGACCCACATGTCGGTCTGGCTGGCGTTGGTGAACGCCGTCATCGTGTATCGGATCGGCGGGGCGGCGGCCACGGCGCGTCGGGATGCCACAGCGCTCAACGGTACGCTCGCTGCCAGGGCGAGCATCGCTCTGCGGGACAGCCCGATCGACGTCATATACGGATTATTCAGCCCGTGAACGCTGAATGATTGCTGACACACCGCGCGTGGTGAGTAGGTCGATATGCGAAAGAACGGCCGAGTGGGCCCGGGCCGAGGGGCGATGTCGCCCTGCTGAGCGGATGAGTGAATAGTGCGTGCAAGGGGTCGTGCTCGACCGGTGCGGAGTGCCCGACAGCATGGTCCGCCGGCGTGTTCGCGGCGTCTACCTCTGGTGCGTCAGGGCGCAAGGGTTGTGTTCGTTGGTGCCGTGGTAATGAAGCGGTGCTTGTAGTCGGTGGGGGTCAACCCGAGGTGGCGGGCGAAGGCGCGACGGAGGGTTTCGTCGGTGCCCAGCCCGCTGCGGTGCGCGGTGGCGGTGACGGTGTATCCCTGCAGCAACAGTTGCTGGGCGTGCTCCACACGCACGCGTTCGAGCCAGCGCGCGGGTGTGGAACCGATGTCGGCGTGGAAGAGTCGCGTGAGATGTCGCGGGCTCACGCCTGCGACCGCGGCCATGGTGGCGGTGGTGTGCGCACCGGCGGGGTCGGTGAGTACGGAGTCGATGGCCGCACGCAGGGGCTCGGTGCGCGCGGGCGGGGTGGACAGGGCGTGGGAGAACTGCGACTGGCCCCCGGGCCGCTGCATGAACATGACCAATTCCTGTGCCACGGTCCGGGCCACGCCGGCTCCGTGGTCGTGCTCGAGCAGCGCGAGAGTCATGTCGATACCGGCACTGATACCCGCGGAGGTGAGATAGCGGCCATCGTGCACGTGCAAAGCGTCGGTCTCGACCTGGATGCGCGGGAACCGGCGTGCGAGGGTGCCGGTGTGGCGCCAGTGGGTGGTGGCGCGGTGACCATCGAGTAGTCCCAGCTCGGCGAGCACGAACGCTCCCGTGCAGACCGAGGCCACCCGCTGGGCGCTGTCGGCGAGCCGGGCTGCGGCGGTGAGTAGGGCGGAGTCGAGCGCCCCGTCGGTGAGCGCGCCGCCGGCGACGATGAGCGTCTCCGGTGTCGCGGCATCGGCTGCCGCGGTGCTCGAGAGCCGCACACCTGCCGACGTCGTGACCATTCCCCCGGCAGGAGAGACGATATCGACCTCGTAGGGGTGGCCCAGCGCGGTCGCTTCGTGCAGCACTTCGCCCGGTCCGCTCATATCCAGCGGCGTCACTCCGTCGAACACCAGGATCGCTATTCGATGAGCCGTTGTCTCGCCGCTCACCTCATGTCCGTATCTGTGGTTCTTTTGTCGTATTGGACATGGCGTCAGGGTATCGCCGCGCGTCAGAGTGGACAAGCACAGACAAGCAAACACCCGGAAGGAGCGATGATCCGATGACGACCGTCACCACGATCGCGGGGGTCGCGATCCCCGATAGCGCGATGGCGCGCGAGGCCGACCAGCTGGTGCGGGAGGCCGCGACACCTTTGGTCTACGACCATTCCCGGCGGGTGTTCCTGTTCGCGGCACTGCGCGGAGCCGAGCTGGGTGTGGATTTCGATCCCGAGCTGCTGTACGTGGGGGCGATGTTCCACGACCTCGGACTGACCGAAACCTTCCGGCGTGATGACCAGCGATTCGAGATCGACGGTGCTGACGAAGCGCGCCGGTTCCTGTTGCGGCACGGTGTCGATACCACTGCGGCGCAACGGGTGTGGACCGCGATCGCCCTGCACACCACCCCGCAGATCCCTTTGCACATGGATGCGGAGATCGCACTGGTGACTCGCGGGGTCGAACTCGACGTACTCGGTATCGGCTACGACACGATCAGCGACGTCCAGCGCGAGCAGATCGTGGCCGCGCACCCGCGTCCCGATTTCAAAAACCGCATTCTGGCCGCTTTCACCGACGGCATCGCGCACCGACCCGACACCACTTTCGGCAACGTCAAGGCCGACGTGCTGGCGCACTACGTGCCCGGGTTCGAGCGCGGCGACTTCGTCGAGGTAATCAAGAACTCTGCGTGGGCACAATGAACAGCGCCGCTTTCAGAGTCACCAACACGGGGCAGCTGGCGATTCCCGAGTCGACCGCCACCGTCCGCGCGTACGAGATCGCCGCGGAATACACCTCGCCGGCTCTGTTGCATCACTCGGTTCGTGCCTACCTCTGGGCTGCGGCACTGGCACGTCAGGAGCGGATCGAGTTCGATCCCGAATTACTGTGGGTCGCAGCGATGTTCCACGATGTGGGGCTGGTCGAAGCGTTCGACAACCACCGTCTGGCATTCGAGGAGGCGGGCGGGCATCTGGCGAAGGTGTTCGCCGCCGGGCTCGGATGGTCACCTCAGCGCCGCACCCGCTTGCACGAGATCATCGTGCGTCACATGTGGCCCAGTGTCGAGTCGGACGCAGACCCGGAGGGGCACCTACTCGAGCGTTCCACCGGCATCGACATCTCCGGTCGCGAGATCGACACTCTCACAACCGAACTACGTGGCGAAATCCTGGCGCGCTGGCCGCGACTCAGGCTGGCTGAGGAGTTCACGAACTGTTTCCGGGATCAAGCCGCTCGCAAGCCCCACACCAGCGCGGCCACCGCGTTGGCGAACGGCCTCGCCACTCGTTTGATCACCAACCGACTCGAACACCACCACCCCCACGCCCAGAAGCAGACAACTACAACGCGGGGGTGACGGTGAAGCGCCGCGCTATGCCGCAGCCCCTTTGTGCAGCCCCGCGAGGACAGCATTGAAATCCTCGCGTTCTCACCCGACGGCATCCGCCGCAAGGAGCGACCCGCCGATGCGGGCGTGCGTCAGCCGTCCGATCCGTGGCCTCGCCATGTGAGCAGGGGTGCGCCGGTAAGCGCATCACCGTGGCCGACGCAGACGACATCCACGTCGAGTTCGGCCAGGCGGCGGGCGGCTGCGTCGACGGCGGTGCTGTCAAGGTTGAACACACCCGGCATGGTGACACCGCGCACATTGGCGAGCGTGTCGCCGGTGAACAGCACACGGTGTTGCGACATATGGAGCGCCAGACTGCCCGCGGTGTGGCCGGGAACTGCCAGAACCTCTGCGCCGCCGCCGAAATCGAGCACTTCGCCGTCGCGTAGCTCGCGGTGTACCGGAGCCGGGCGCGGGGGTGTGCCCGGTTCGAGAGCCTCGGCGATCGGGCGTTCCCACTCACGCAGGACCGGAGCCGGTTGCGGACGTTCGCCTCGCACGATGTCGGCGTCGGCGTGGTGCACCCAGATTTCGGCTCCCCACTCCGCGAGGTCGGCCGCCGAACCGATGTGGTCGTCGTGGGCATGGGTGAGAATTACCCGCTGCACGTCGTCGTGGGTCAATCCCCGAGCGCGAAGGCCTCTTTCGATCTCCCCGGCGGCGCCTGGCAGACCGCTGTCGATCAGAGTCACCCCCTCGGGATCGCTCCACACGTAAACATTCACGTCGTTGGGCTGGGAAAACCGCAACGCCGTCAACTGCGGCAACACGGATATGATCTCCATGGGCGGGACCCTATCGAGAGTCGGTGGAGCGTTCACACCTGATCTGCTCTGGGCAGAGATATCGAGCATCTCGAGTACCGCGCCGCATCGGCGCGGACCTTATCGGCGCTTTCGATGGGCCGCCGCACCGACGCCTCTCATCGTGGACAACAGACGAGCAGTAAGGCTTCGACATCTTCGTCGAACGCTTGATACACATGCGGGACATCGGCGGCCCAACTGCAATGCGCGCCAGGGCCGATCGAGACTGGGGACTCGAGGGTGCCTACCCGCGCGGTGCCGGCGAAGATGATGCGCAGGTGGGCTGACCCGGAGGAACTCGTCGGTGCGGCAGTCTTGCTCGCAAGTCCTGCGGCCTCCTACCTCACCGGCGCTGTACTACCGGTCGACGGTGGATGGACCGCGCACGGTCAAGTCCAAGCGGGTGGTGTATCGGGGTGATTTCCGCGTGATCCTGTTCGATCAGGCGGTCAGTGCGGGGGTGG
>NZ_LZML01000094.1:0-105143 GCF_001665695.1 Nocardia sp. 852002-51101_SCH5132738
GCAGGGGGCGACGTTTTCGACGAAGTGGCCGACCATGTGCCGCGACAGCGACCACACATCCTTCAACGGCGACGACAGCAATTGACCGGACATGGTCAAACTGGGGCGCGTCGAGCCGGCCGTGGCCTCGCCGGAAGCGCCCGGTGCGGCGACGGGCCCCCGGGACGCGGTAGACCCTGGCGAGGCGGCAGAACCCGGCGTGGCAACAGACATTGGCGAAAACTTCCTTCCCCGCCCGTTTACTGCGCTGCCTTTATAACGTAACCGTAACGAGACTCCGATGGATGTATTTCGCTCATCCTCGTGACAAATGAGGATGTCACCCGGGTGCGCCCTGGTGAACGGTCACAACTCGGCCGCCGGTTGGAACGGACCGGTCAGGTCGGCGCTCCCGCCGATCAGCAGCCGCTTGAGCACCTTGCCGGTCTCACCGCGCGGCAGTGCCGACAGGAAGGTGACATCGCGCGGCACCGAGAACCTGCTCAGCCGGTTGCGGACGTAGGTGCGGATCATGTCCGGGTCCAGGCCCGAACCCTCGCGCTTGACGATGAACGCGGCCAGCCGCTGCCCGAATTCATGGTCCGGCACCCCGACCACGGCCACATCGGCGATCTGCGGCAGATGTGACAGCGCCTCCTCCACCGGCCGTGGGAAGACGTTCTCACCGCCCGAGATGATCATCTCGTCGTCGCGGCCGGCGATGAACAGCCGTCCGTCGGCGTCCAGATACCCCAGATCGCCGGTGTCGAGCATGCCGTCGGTCTCGTCCGGCGGCGCCGAATTGACGTATCCGTCGAACAGCATGTGATTGCCCACGTAGATGCGTCCGGTCGCGCCGACCGGCACGGGCGTGCGATCCGGGCCCAGCACAGCGATTTTGGTGCCGAGCGGTGGCAGCCCGGCGGTGGTCGGCGCGGCCCGCAGATCCTCGGGCGTGGCGATGGTCGCCCATGACACCTCGGTGGAGCCGTAGATGTTGTAGAGCACATCGCCGTAGTTGTCGGCGAACCGCAGCACGGTGGCACCGGCCAGCGGCGCCCCGCAACTCGCCGCGATCCGCAGGCTGGAGGTGTCGTAGCGGGCCCGCACATGGGTCGGCAGGTCCAGGATCCGCTGCACCATGGTCGGCACCAGAATCACCGTGCCGACCCGGTTTTCGGCTATCCGGCGCAGGGTGTCGCGGGCATCGAACTGCTCCGGCAGCACGACGGTGGCGCGCAGCGCCGTACTCAATTGCAGGGCGGCCAGCCCCCAGGTGTGGAACAGCGGTGCCGGGATGAGCATGGTGTCGTTCATGCGCAGCGGAATGCGCGACAGCAGCGCCGCCACCGTGGCGAAGCCCTTGGCGTGCGGGCGGCGCGCACCCTTCGGGGTGCCGCTGGTCCCGGAGGTCAGCACGATCAACCGGCCCGGCCGTGCGGGTTTGTCGAAACCGTTGTCGCCCTCGGTGATCAGATCCTCGATGGTGGTGCGCCCGGGTGCGCCGTCGTCGGTGGCGATGCGCACGATGTCGGAATGCAGGTAGTGGATCAGTTCTTCCAGCTCGGCGTCGACGAAGACGTGCGCCAGCCGGTGCCGCTGCACGATTTCCTCGATCCGCCGGGCCGACAGGCCCGCGTTGAGCAGGATCGTGTCCACACCGAGTTTGCCTGCCGCGACCATGGTTTCGACCATGCCGGCGTGATTGCGAGCCAGCAGGCCGATCGCGTCGCCGGTGCGCAGGCCCAGGCCGGCCATGCCGCCCGCCAGTGCGGTGCTGCGCCGGTCGATGTCGGCGAAGGTGCGACTGCGCCGATCGTCGATGACGGCGATGCGGTGGGGGGAATGCGCGGCCGCGGCCGCGTAGCCGCCGGCGAGATTGAAACCCCACCGGGCGAGTCCGCGCAGCTGCCCGACACTGCGATCCGGCCGCGCCGTGTGCACCACGCCCGTTCCGAGGATGTGGCGAGCCACGTCCGCGCGCCGCAGCGGAGAGTTCTCGCGGTTGATCACGACCGAAGTCGGTGCGGCCGTGACCAGTTGGCGCAGCCGCCGCAGTCCGGCGTCGAGCCAGGCCAGCGCGCCGGCGGTCGAGGCGCGCGCGGCGACCGGATGTATCCGGCCGGCGGCGAAACAGGTGATCACGGCCCGGGTGCCGCCCTCGATATCGCGCAGCCGCACGGAGGCGAAACTTCCGGTCGCCGCGCAGTACAACTCGAAGGCCTCCCCGCGCGGGCCCACCCGCACCGTCAGCGACAGCGTCCGGATCTCGGTGTCGGCGGTTCCGATGCGCAGCTGCCACAGCGGCGCGCCGGCGACGGCCTCGAGCCGTTCACAGGCGCCGATCCCGGTGAAGATGCGCGGATACAGCTGCGGGTCGATGAGCAGCTCCCAGACGGCGCTGCGCTCGACCGGCAGCTCGACGGCGGTGTCGAAAACCTCGGTAGCCAACTTCTTACACTTCTCGCGGGCCGGTTCTTCGAGCACACCGGCGGGAACTCCTTTGTAACCGGGATTGATTTCGCGCAGAAGATGCCTTGTGACAATTCCCGGAGGGCCCGGGGGCACGGTTGTGAGTTGGCCGCCGATCCTGCGATGCGTGATGTGCGTCGCAGTCCGGAACGGAACGTCGTCCGCCGCTCCGATCGTTGAGCCAGCGGCTGTCCCGCGTCACAACGGTGCCGGACCCCGCCGGAAAAGGATGTGTGAGCTGGATGAGCAGGCGATTCGGGTCACGGTACCGGCGCCCGGCGGTGCTGTGCCTGGCACTGGCGGCCGTGGTGGCGCTGTCGAGCGGCGTCGCCGCGGCGACCGACGGATCGGCGTCCGCGGACGGATCCCGGATCGACCGGATCATCGATATCGACGCCCGCCACGCCACGCTCGTCGTGTACTCGGCGGCCATGGACCGCACGATCAGCATGCGGGTACTGCGCCCGGCCGACACCTCGCGGCCGGCTCCGGTGCTGTATCTGCTCGACGGCGCGGAGGACGGCATCGGGACCGGCGGCATCGAAACCTCGTGGGAAACCCGCACCGACATCGACGCTTTCACCGCCGACAAGGACGTCACCGTGGTGAACATCCTCGACGGCCGCTACACGTACTACACCGATTGGCTCGCCGACGATCCGGTGCTGGGCCGCAACGAATGGACGACCTTCCTGACGCGGGAACTTCCGCCGCTCGTCGACGCCGCGCTGCACACCTCGGGCCGCAATGCGATTGCGGGGGTGTCGATGTCGGCGACCTCGGTGCTCGCGCTGGCGCAGGCTGCTCCCGGACTGTACGCCGCGGTGGGGTCGTTCAGCGGATGCGCCCAGACCGGAACCGATCCGGGCCGGCGCTTCGTGCAGGCGGTGGTGGCCTCCGGCGGCGGAAATCCGTGGAACATGTGGGGCCCGGACGGTTCGCCCGGCTGGAACGACGCCGATCCCAGCACCGCGGCGAATCTGGAAAAGCTCCGGGGGACAGAGCTTTTCGTGACCGCGGGGGTGCCGCGCCCCGGCGGTGCGACGAACGGCCCGGCTGTCGCCGATCCCGCCGGAGGCGGTGCGCTGGAATCGGTGGTCGCGCAGTGCACCCGGCGGCTGCAGGACGCTACCGAGGCTCTCGGAATTCCCGCCACCTACCGCTACACGCCGGGCGGGCTGCACGACTGGCCGTACTGGGAGCGGTCCCTGCACGAGGCGTGGCCGATGATCGCACGGGCGCTCGCCGATTAGCAGCCCGGATCAGGGCTTGCGGGCCACACCCGCATAGCCGTCGAGGGGCCGGACCTCCGGCAGGGGCTCGTCCGGATCCGGTCGCCACCGGGCCAGATATTCCAGGCCGGGTTCGACCAGGACCAGATCGCCGAGCAGTTCCATGATCTCGGCGCGGGTGCGCAGCCGATCGCCCCGGCCGGTGACGCGTTCGGTCACCGCGAGCATGCGGTCCATCTGCTCGGGCGGTCCCTCGCTGGTCAGATGCGACAGCGCCAGATAACTTCCGGAGGCGATGGTGTCGCGCAGTCGTTCGAATACCGTCGCGGCCAGCGCGTCGTCGGCGACGAAATGCAGCATCGATACGAGCAGGACGGCGACCGGCCGGTCGAAATCCAGCAGCTCCCGGACCTGCGGATGCTCCAGTACCCCATCGATATCGGTGAAATCGCCGTGCACCGCGGTGGCGTTCGGATTGTCGGCCAGCAGCTTGCGGCTCATGGTCACCGCGACCGGATCGATATCGACATAGACCACTCGCGCGCCCGGCACGACGCGCTGCGCGATCTCGTGCACGTTGCCCGCGGTCGGAATTCCGGAGCCCAGATCGAGGAATTGGTCGATACCCGCCTCGGCGAGAAAACCCACCGCACGCTGCAAAAACGCGCGGTTGGCGCGGGCCGTGCGCGGGACTTCGGGAATGACCTCGATCATTTGCGCGGCGACCGCCCGATCCACCTCGAAATTGGCGAATCCTCCGAGCAGATAGTCGTAAACTCGCGCCGGGCTGGGAATCCTGGGGTCGATGTCGTCGGCCGCCCAGTCGGGTAACAGAGGTTGCACGCAGCTCATCCTAGGCCGCGCACCCGGGCGGCGACATCGGTCGCATGAAGGACCCAGCGGTTGCGTCCGCTGGCCTTCGCGCGATAGAGCCCGGCGTCGGCGGCATCGAGCAGCCGCTCGGCGTCGGTGCCGGTGACGGGGGTGACGATCGCGCCGATACAGGCCGAGATCATCAGGTCGTGGTTGTCGACGGGGATGGGTTCGGCCAGCGCGTCGAGCAGGCGCTGCGCGACCGTGGCGATGTGCTCGGTATCGCAGGTCGGCCGCACCAGCCCGACGAATTCGTCGCCGCCCACCCGGGCCAGCAGGATCGCCGGGACGGCCGCCGAGAGCCGGTCCGCGACGGCGACCAGCAGGCGATCGCCCACCCCGTGGCCGTAGGTGTCGTTGACCGATTTGAATCCGTCGAGGTCGATGAAACACAAGCCGATGCAGTCCTCGGTCTCGGCGTCGGTGATGATGGCCGAGAGCACTTCCACCAGTTGCCGCCGATTGGGCAGGCCGGTGAGCGGATCCAGGCGGGCCTGGCGATGTAATTCGGCCTGCAATTCCCGCCGCTGTGTGGTGTCTTCGCCGACCACCAGCAGATAGGCCGCGCGCCCGCCGGTCGCCGGCACCAGGGTGATCGCCCAGGTGGCCCACCCGTCGACACCTTCGGGCCGGGGATAGCGCAATTCCATCCGGACCGTGCCCGAGCCGGCGTGCAAAAGTTCGCCCAGCACGCGGCGCCGCAATTCCACTCGATCGTCCGGATGGATCAGATCGGTGACCCCGCGTTCGAGCAGATACTCGCGGCTCACGCCCAGCATCGCGGCCATGGCCGGATTCACGTCGACCACCCGGCCTTCGGCGTCACCGATGCCGATGGCGATGGCGGCATTGTCGAATACCACCCGGAATCGCGCCTCGGCGGCATTGCGGGCATCGGCCATCGCCGAGTGCAACATTTCCTGATGCCGTGCCCGGGTGGCGAGTAACTCCTCGGTATATCCGCGGGCCATCTCACCCAGTACGGCGAGCACCCGATCGCCCGGGGGGAAGGCGGTGGTGGCCAGCGGCGTCAGCGCGCGGGCGGAGCGGGGCATGACCTGCGGATCGGTGAGGTTGGCGCGCACCAGCGCGGCGCCGATCGCGGCCGCGGGCGCCGCGTCGAACGGTTCCGCCCGCACGATGGTGACGAGCTGCTGGAGCAACCCCAGCAGCAGGTGCTCGAGCTCGCGCATGGACATGGGAACGAAACCGGTGTCGGCGATCGCGATACGCCATCGCCGAGCCAGTTCACCGACCCCGGTTTCCCCTGTCATGCACACCAACCCCGCCTCGGAACTACTCCCAGCGACTTGTGAGTACGGCGCGGCGCCGAACCAGAGAACCAGATTACCGCGCCGAGCGGGCCCGCAAGATCACGGCTGTGGCGTGATGCTGCGGGCCCGCTCGGTATGTACGGTGTGCGATCTCGGTGGAAAGATCGGATGCCGGCTACTTGCTCGCTTTGTGATAGGCGGCGACAACCTCGGAGGAAATGCGGCCGCGCGCGGAGACGTTATAGCCGTGTTTCTTGGCCCATTCCCGGATCGCCACCGTCTGCTCGCGGTCGGCCGCGGACTTCGTGCGGGTGCCGCCGCCGGACTTCAAGCGGCCGACCTTGCGGGCCTTTTCCGTCCAGGGTTCGAGTGCCCCGCGCAGCTTCCCGGCATTCAATGTCGACAGGTCGATTTCATACGCCACACCGTCGATCGAGAACTGCACGGTCTCATCCGCTTTGGACTTCCCGTCGTAATCATCGATGAGTGTGACGGTGACTTTCTTGGCCATGATCGAGCCCTTTCGCACTGACACGGAGCAACTGGGATTGTGTATACCGTACCGTAGTGCGACCGGCCGTAGTGAATCCGGTGCTATTCGGGCGTTTTCGATCGTGAATGTTCCCGGAATGCGAAAAGAATCGGCGGGACGCATTTAGTGCGGGCACGGCAAAAGTTATCGGAATGCTCGCGGTCTTCGGACACTACTCGGGAGTTCGGATCGCGCGGTTCGGATAAAGGGAGCGGTGCGCGGGTACCCGGCTGCCGGGCCTCGCGGCGCGCGGAGCAGGGGATATTGCACACATAGCGATGTATGCATATGATGACGAACGAAGCGACGGAGAGGAGTTTCGGGCATGGGCGCCGGACATACACACGGCTCGGGCCACGGGCATGCGCACAGTCATGCGCACGCCACTCCCGACAGCGATCGGCGCTGGCTCGCCGGGGCGCTCGCGGTCATCGTGGTCTTCCTCCTCGGCGAGGTGGTCGTCGGTGTGGTGGCCGGATCACTGGCCCTGCTGTCGGATGCCGCGCACATGCTCACCGACGCCGCTTCGATCGCGTTGGCGCTGTGGGCAATTCGTCTCGCGGCGCGACCACCGGCCGGGCGGATGACCTTCGGCTGGAAGCGCGTCGAAATCCTGTCCGCGCAAGCCAACGGCCTGACGCTGCTGGTGTTGTCGGCCGGGCTGTTCTACGAGGCGATCCGCCGCCTGATCCAGCCGCCGTCGGTCACCGGGGAGCTCGTCCTCGCCACAGCGCTCGTGGGTGTGGTCGTGAATCTCGCCGCCACCTGGATGATTTCCCGGGCCAATCGCAGCAGCCTGAATGTCGAGGGCGCGTTCCAGCACATCCTCACCGATCTCTACGCCTTCCTCGCGACCGCGGTGGCCGGAGTGATCATCATGGTCACCGGATTCGAACGCGCCGACGCGATAGCGACGCTGGTGGTGGTCGCGCTGATGGTCAAGGCGGGCGTCGGCCTGGTCCGCGCGTCGAGCCGGATATTCCTCGAGGCCGCCCCGGCCGATATCGACCCGGCTGCGGTGGGTGTGGGCATGGCCGCCCGTGACGGGGTGGTCGAGGTGCACGACCTGCACATCTGGGAAATCACCTCGGGGTCTCCGGCGCTCTCGGCGCACGTGCTGGTCGAGCCCGGCCGCGACTGTCATGCGGTGCGTCAGGATCTGGCGCAGTGGCTGGCCGCCGACCATCACATCGAGCACGCCACGCTGCAGGTGGATCACGCACAGCCCGAACTGATCGAACTCGGGGCCGGTTCGAGTGGCCACTGCGCTGAGTCGCACGGCCCCGCGCACCGGTCGCAGGGTGTCGCGCACGCCCACGAATCCGGTAATCGGAACTAACCGGACACTCCGCCGGACCGGCGCAAACACCGCGGGACGCCGGGTGGATACTGGCTGCCGTGGGATGGATCGACACGCCGCTGACCGTGCAGTCCGTCATCGAGGAATGGCGCTGGGACACCTCGACCATCGTGGTGACCGCCGCGTTGGGGCTCGGCTACGGCCTGGCTCGCCGGCGCGCCGATCGGCGCGGTAGCACGGAGTCGGCGGGACGCAGCTGGGCGTTCGGCGCGGTCGGCCTCGGAGTGTGGTTGCTGACCGGCATCAGCGTGATCGGCGTGTACTCCGGGACCCTCTTCTGGATGCGCGCACTGCAGATCCTGCTGCTGCTCTACGTGGTTCCCTTCGGCCTGGCGACCGGGCGGCCGTTGACCGTGGTGCGGGATTCGCTGGGCGCGGCCGGACGAGCGAGGATGGAACGCGTGCTGGCTTCGGCGCCGGCGCGGGTGGTGACCTATCCGCTGGTCTCCTCGATCGCCATCCTGGCCACTCCCTGGCTGCTGATCCTGACCCCGTGGTACGAAGCCGTCCTGCGGCACGGCGTGGTCGATGCGCTCACCCGAATGCTGCTGGTGGCCGTCGGCTTCCTGTACTTCTATTCGCGGCTGCAGACCGATCCGGTGCCGCACCGCTATTCGCAGGCCCTCTCGTTGTTGATCACGGTTTTCGAGTCGCTGGCAGACGGGGTGCTGGGGTTGGTGCTGTGGTTCGGGCCGCTGGTCGCGGTGGACTACTACACCGAGGTGGGCCGGACGTGGGGCCCCGATCTACGCATGGATCAGATCATCGGCGCGGGCATCATCTGGGTGCTCGGCGACGTGCTCGGCCTGCCCTACCTGCTGACGCTGATGCGATCGTGGGCGGCCGACGAACGACGCAACGCCGCGAAAATGGACGCCGAACTCGATGCGGCCGAAGAGCTTTCGGCGCCACCGGCCGACGCGGACGGGCGGACCTCGCCCGCGCCCGCCGCGGCGACGGCGAGCGCGGAGGCACCGGTCCAGAGCGGCCTGTGGTGGGAAAATGATCCCGTGCTGCGCGACCGCTTCCGGCGCTGACGGAATGCGCCCGTCCGGACGGCCACCGCTTCCTGCCGCCGGCCGGGCTGTCGCACCCGGATCTCGCGCACTCAGATCTTGCGGATCACCGTGACGACCTTGCCCAGGATCTGGGCGTCGTTACCGTCGATCGGATCGAACAGCGGGTTGTGCGGAATCAGCCAGACCTGGTCGCCGGTGCGTTTGAACGTCTTGACCGTCGCCTCGCCCTCGATCATCGCCGCGACGATATCGCCGTTGTCGGCGACATTCTGCTGGCGGACGACCACCCAGTCGCCGTCGCAGATCGCCGCGTCGACCATCGATTCGCCGACGACCTTCAGCAGGAACAGCGAACCCTCGCCGACCAGTTCGCGCGGCAGCGGGAACACGTCCTCGACGGCCTGTTCCGCGAGGATCGGCCCACCGGCGGCGATGCGGCCCAGCACCGGCACATAGGTGGGCGCCGGGGTCGCGTCGGAGGTTTCGGTCGCCACCGCGCGCAGCACCGGCGCGGCACCGGCCGCGCGCACGGCGGTCTCGTCCAGGCCGCGGACGTCGACCGCACGGGGACGGTTGGGATCGCGGCGCAGATACCCCTTGCGCTCGAGTGCCCGGAGCTGATGCGCGACCGAGGAGGTGGAGGTGAGTCCGACCGCATCGCCGATCTCGCGGATGCTCGGGGGATAGCCGCGTTCGTTCACCGAGGTCCGGATGACCTCGAGTACCTTGCGCTGGCGGACGGTGAGATCCGCTCCGTTGCCGGGGGTTTCGGTGTCACCGGCCGGCGCCGGGGCGCCGTCGGGGGAGACCGTGCCGCTTCCGGCCGCCTCCTCGTGTCCGACCACCGTACGTTCGCTCACGCTCGCCGTCCTCCATTCGTCTGTCTGCCGGGGCGTGTGTCTGCCGGGTTCTGCCGGCGCCGGGTTCTGCCGGCGCCGCCGGATCGCGTGTTTCGAATGTAGTCCGCCCGCGGCCAGGTTTCAAACATCTGTTCGACGCATGTCGGCGTGGCTGGTGACTTTGTCGGTCCGGCGTGGTAAGAATTCGAACATCAGTTCGTCGAACAGATGAGCGAATACGCCACCACTCTCATATCCCTGTGATCCATCAGCCCAGCACTCGTCACAGCATTCATGGAGGTCGTCAGATGCGTACCGCGGTCGATGAATTCAGCACGATCGGCACCCGGACCGGTTCGGCCGGCGGTGCCCCCGTCCGCACCGTGCGGCCGGTCCGGCGCCACGGCCGGGCCGACCTGCGGCGTCCCCGCGGCCCGTATCGCCCGGACGCCGTGGCGGGCTACGACCGGGTGCCGGCCGCCGCGCCGGCCCGCGGGCCCCATCCGCTCCAGCGGGTGGAACAAGCCCGAATCGGACTCGCGACCCTCGCGGCGACCGCCCTGCTCACCGCGGCAGCGGTCTGTGGATTGATGGGGGTGGCGCAGCTGCGCGACGCGGGTGGCCCGGCGTCCACACAGACCGTCCAGGTGCAGCCCGGTGAGTCGCTGGCCGACCTCGCGCAGCGGGTGGCGCCGGGAGATCCGGTGCGCGACACGGTGGCCCGCATCGTGGAGTTGAACGGATTACGCGGCGCCGAGGTGGCCGCCGGACGCACTCTCGTGGTTCCGGCATCGCGATAAGGCCGTGGTCGGAGGCCTGGATGACTGCGAATCCCCGTGGCCGGATTTATTGATCCAGAACTGAAACCTGTTGCTACTCTGCTCGGAATGTGATCGGGGCTACATTCGCCGCCAACAAATTTCGAGGACGAGGCATCATGGCGCACACCCTCCAGCGGGCGCTGCCGCGACTGTTCGCACACGCGGCCGCACTGCTCATCTGTTTCGTCATCGCCGGTGCCGCGGCGCCGGCGGTACACGCGGAGGCGGGATACACCGCATATCTGGACATTCCCGTGGTGAACGGGGCGGGGGAGAGCGCCGGTGGCCTGAATCCCGAGCTGCCGCTGGACATTTCGACGCTGCGCGCGGCGCTGGACCAGGCCCGCGCCGACGGAGTCGCACCGTCGCGGTATGCGGCACTGCTGCATCAGTATTGGCTCACGGTGGCGACCGCCGGTGCCGATATCGACGTGGCCGCGTGGGATCCGATCCGGGGAGTTGCCGCCAATTCGCGCACCTTCACCCAGGTCTACGTGAACTACCTGCGGCTGACGACCGCCCACCCCGAGTTCTACTGGACCGGACTGGCCGGACTGGCGGGCGGCTCGTTCGCCTCCGGCTTCTTCGACATGAGCGACGTGGCAACAATTCTCAGCGTGCCGGGTATTCATCAGCTCGGCGGCGCGGTCGCGGATCTGCTGCGAGCCACACCGCCGCAGCTCGTCGCGGCGCTACCCGCCGACATCCGGCTCCTGGCGAGCGAGGGGCCCCGGCTCACCGCCGAGGATCTGGCATGGTTCCAGACCCGGCTGATGATCATGCAGAAGCACATCTTCCTCGACCAGGTGCCGATGCACGAGGCCTATGTCGCGGGAGGGTTGCCCGCGATCGAGGAGATGTACGCCGCCGGCGTGCTCGACGACAATGCCGTCCAGGCCTGGCGCTCGCTCGCCACCGGCACGGTCACCGGATACAACGACGCGCTGATGCGGATGACCGATCGCGAACAGAATCAGATCATCGCCGATCAATGGGATGTGACATCGCAGGGGCGGGGCGCGATGGGCCGGGTGATGACCTACGTCAGCACCGTGGCGGCAAAGCCGGCGGTACCCGGCGTGCGCGCACCCGGTGTGTTCGCACCGACCACCGTCTCGGCGGAGGTCGACGGTCGCACGATGACGCTGCGCACCCCGTTGCCCGACTTCAACTGGGCCGACCGCGACCCGCGCTGGACTTACATCACCGGCGACCTGGTGCCGTGCTACGAGCGGATGCAGGCCACTCCGGGTCTGGCCCGCCAGGTGCTGTCGGTGCCGTTCGCCGGTGATCTCGCCGCCGGACGATTGCTGAATCGCCTGCCGGATCTGCTCACCGACCTGACGAGCCAGTGGCAACTGACGGCGTGAGCGGCCCCGGTCGCGGGTCCGCATGGGCCGTGCCGAACACCGTCCGGGTATCCTGAAAGACGCTCAGGACATACGTGGTGAGTGCGGCTGTATCGGCGGAACAAGGTCGAGGGCAGGCAGCTCGTCGCGAACCGACGTAGGCATCGACGAAGGATCCCGGATGCATTGCCCGTACTGTCGGCACCCGGATTCGCGGGTGGTCGACTCGCGTGAGGCCGAGGAAGGCAGCGCGATCAGGCGCCGCCGCGCGTGTCCGCAGTGCGGTCGCCGCTTCACCACGGTCGAGACCGCGATCCTCTCGGTGGTCAAACGCAGCGGTGTCACCGAACCGTTCAGCCGCGAGAAGGTGATCCGTGGTGTCCGCCGCGCCTGCCAGGGGCGCGAGGTCGACGACGATGCCCTGAACCTGCTCGCCCAGCAGGTCGAGGATGCGGTGCGGGCGAAGGGCTCTCCGGAGGTGCCGAGCCACGAAGTCGGTCTGGCCATCCTCGGGCCGTTGCGCGATCTCGACGAGGTCGCCTATCTGCGTTTCGCGTCGGTCTACCGGTCCTTCAGCTCCGCCGACGATTTCGAACGCGAGATCGCCGACCTGCGCCGCCATCGCGCCGAACGATCGGTGAGCGCCGGCGCCGACTGATCAACGCGCCGGGTGATCAGCGGGACCGGTGGTCAGCGGGATCGCGCGCCGGCGGGCGCCGCGCCGATGCCGTCGATGGCCTTGACGATTCGTTTGGCGGACACCGGATACGGTGTGCCCAGCTGCTGGGCGAACAGGCTCACCCGCAGTTCCTCGATCATCCACCAGATCTCGGTGACGTCGGCGGCCGTGCGACGCGCCTCCGGGAGGCGGTCGAGCAACCGCGCGTAGGCGGTGTGCACCCGATCCAGTTCGGCCGCGCCGAGGCGATCGCGGTCGGCCGAGGCCGGCAACGCGAGCAGTCGTGCCTCGGCGGCGTGCAGATACCGCGGGATCTCGCGCAGCCGGGCACTGCCGAATTCGCTGACGAAACCGGCGAAGACCAGGTCGTCGAGCTGCCCGGCGACATCGTCGGCGATATCGCGATCGGTGGTGTCGGCCAGGGCGGTGCGCACCCGGTGCGCGGCCGCCAGCACCGGAACCACCAGCGCGAGGATGCGCGCGACCGCACCGGCGAACTGCGGTCGAACCTGCTCGACGAGCCGAGTGAACTGCTCCGGGCTGCGCACCGGGCCACCGTGTGCGGCGATCAGTTCGTCGGCGGCGCAGGCGCGGCAGTCGTCGAGCAGTGCCTCCAGCGATCCGTACGGGTTCTGGCTCAACGCGAGGCGATCGGCGGCCGACAGCCCCGAGGTGACCGAGCGTTGCGCGGCCGGCATCTCGCGCAGCAGCAGCGCGCGGGTTCCGGTGCGCATCGCGGCACGCTGTGCCGCCGGTGAGGACAACACTCGCACCGCCACCCCGTCGCCCTCGCGGACCAGCGCGGGATAGCCGGTGATGGTCTGGCCGCCGACCTCACGCCGAACGGTCTGCGGCACGGTGCCCAGCGTCTGCGCCGTCCACACCGTCGCCGGCGCCTTCTCGGCAGCACTCGTCGCCTTCGCCACTGACTGTGAAATCTGCTGGGAGAGCTGAGTTTTCAAGGTAGCGAGGCTCTTGCCACGGGCGAGGTGCGCGCCGTCGGGACCGGCGACGGCGAACGTCATCCGCAGATGATCGGGCAGCGCGGCGGGGTCGAGGTCGGCCGGTGCGATCGAGGTCGACGCCAGTGCCGACAATTCGCGGGCCAGTCCGCTGCGCAATGGTTCCGCGCGCGGAGTCAGCCGCGCCAACGCGGCCTTCGCGAAGTCCGGCGCGGGAACGACACTGCGGCGCAGCTGTTTCGGCAGGGTCTTGATCAGTGCGGCGGCGAGTTCCTCGCGCATGCCGGGAACCAGCCAGTCGAAGCCCACGGCACGAACGTGGGCGAGCTGGGCGACCGGGATGTGCACGGTCACGCCGTCGTCGGCCTGTCCTGGCTCGAACTGGTAGGTGAGCGGGAAAGTCAGCTCGCCCTGCCGCCAGCTGTCCGGGTAGGCGGCCGGATCCAGCTGGGCCGCTTGCGCATTGACCACGGTGGCGGTCGAGAAGTCCAGCAGATGCGGATCCTCGCGCTCGGCCTTGCGCCACCAGCTGTCGAAATGCCGCACCGACACCACGTCGGCGGGAATGCGCTGCTCGTAGAAATCGAACAGCACCTGGTCGTCGACGAGGATGTCGCGCCGCCGTGCCCGATGCTCCAGATCGGCCACATCGTCGAGCAGTTCGCGGTTGCGGTGGAAGAACCGGTGCCGGGTCTGCCATTCGCCCTGGACCAGTGCGTGCCGGATGAACAGCTCCCGCGACAGCTGGGCATCGATGCGGCCGAAGTCGACGCGGCGCTGGGTGACCAGCGGAATGCCGTAGAGGGTGACCCGCTCGTAGGCCATCGCCGCGCCGCGCCGGGATGACCAGTGCGGTTCGGAGTAGTTGCGTCTGACCAGATCGCCGGCGAGCCGTTCGGCCCATTCGGGCTCGATCCGTGCGGCCATCCGGCCCCACAGTCGCGAGGTTTCCACCAGTTCGGCCGCCATCACCCAGCGCGGCGGCTTCTTCGCCAGCGCCGAACCGGGGAAGATCATGAACTTCGCGCCGCGCGCACCGAGGAACTCCCGCGATTCGGCCTCGCGCACCCCGATATGCGACAGCATGCCCGCCAGCAGCGCGCGATGGATCGAGTCCCCGTCCCACGGCAGGGCTTCCGGATTCTGTTGCGGCGCGATCGATTCCGCGGCCGACCAGCCGAGGCTTTTCGTGATGGTGCGCAGCTGCCCTTGCAGATCCTGCCATTCCCGGATGCGCAGGTAGTGCAGGAACTCGTCGCGGCACAGTCGCCGGAACTGATTGGACGACAACGACTTCCGCTGTCCGCGCAGATAGTCCCATAAACGCAGATAGGCGAGGAAATCCGAGCCCTCGACGGTGAAGCGGGCGTGTTTGGTGTCGGCGGCCTGCTGGAATTCGGCCGGCCGTTCCCGCACGTCCTGGATCGACAGCGCCGCGACGATGACCAGCACCTCGGACAGGCATCCGTTCGCCTCGGCGGCGACGAGCATGCGCGCCATCCGTGGATCGACCGGAAGTTGGGCCATCTGCCGTCCCACCGCGGTGAGTGCCAGCTCGTCGCCGCCCTCCGGCGCGCGCACATGGCCCCCGGTGGCGCCTTCGCTGCCGCGTCCGCGGCGACGGCGCGCACCGCGAGCCGGCACGGGCGCCTCGGCAGGGCGCCCGAGAGCGCCGAGTTCCACTAGCAGCGCGATACCGTCGCGGATCGCCCGCCGGTCCGGGGCCTCGACGAATGGAAAGCTCTCGATGTCGCCGAGCCCCAGTGCGGTCATCTGCAGAATGACCGCGGCCAGGTTCGTGCGCAGAATCTCCGGTTCGGTGAACGCGGGGCGCGCCTCGAAGTCCTCCTCGGAGTAGAGCCGGATGCAGATGCCGTCGGCCACGCGTCCGCAGCGCCCGGAACGCTGCCGTGCGGAGGCCTGGGAGATCGGCTCGATCGGCAGGCGCTGCACCTTGGTGCGCATCGAATAGCGGGAGATGCGCGCGGTGCCCGGATCCACCACGTAGCGGATACCCGGCACCGTGAGCGAGGTCTCGGCGACGTTGGTGGCCAGCACCACACGACGGCCGGTGTGCGGCTGGAAGACTCGATGCTGTTCGGCCGCCGACAAGCGTGCGTACAGCGGAACGATCTCGGTGCGCGGCAGTTTCAGATCGCGCAGCGTGTCGGCGGTATCGCGGATCTCGCGCTCACCGGACAGGAATACCAGCACGTCGCCGTCGCCCCCGGCGAGCAGTTCGCGGACCGCGTCGCCGATGGCATCGGTCTGGTCGCGAGCGTCCTCGGCGCTGCCGCGTCCGCTCTGCCGGGCGCGACGCGGCGCCGGCTCCTCCTCGAAGTCGTCCTCGTCGTCGGTGCCGGCCATGTCCGGAGCCAGCGGGCGATACCGGATTTCGACCGGATAGGACCGCCCCGGGACCTCGACGATCGGCGCGGGCTCCCCGGAGTCGGCATCGGCGAAATGACGGGCGAACAGTTCCGGGTCGATGGTCGCCGAGGTGATGATCACCTTGAGATCCGGACGCTTCGGCAACAGCGACTTCAGATAGCCGAGCAGGAAGTCGATATTGAGGCTGCGCTCGTGCGCCTCGTCGATGATGATCGTGTCGTAGCGACGCAGCAGCCGGTCGCGCTGAATTTCGGCCAGCAGGATGCCGTCGGTCATCAGTTTGATCAGGGTGCGATCGGAGGCCTGATCGGTGAAGCGCACGGTGTAGCCGACCACGTCGCCGAGCTCGGTATCGAGTTCGGAGGCAATGCGTTCGGCCACCGTGCGGGCCGCGAGCCGCCGCGGCTGGGTGTGGCCGATGGTGCCGCGGATCCCGCGCCCGAGTTCGAGGCAGATCTTCGGGATCTGCGTGGTCTTACCCGACCCCGTCTCACCCGCGATCACGACGACCTGATGGGCGGCGATCGCCGCGGCGATATCGTCGCGATGGGCCGAGACCGGCAGTTGTTCGGGATAGCGAATCGCCGGGACCGCGCCGCGGCGGGTGTCGATGCGAGCCTGCGCGGCGGCGATCTCACGCTCCAGCCGCTCGATCTCGCCGTCGTTGCCGTGTGCCTTGTCCAGCCGTCGACGCAGCCGGTGTTCGTCGCGGAGAGAGAGGTCGGCCAGGCGAGCGCGCAGCTCGCGGGTGGTGGCAGTCGAGGTCATTGCATCGACCAGCGTAGCGAAACCGGCCGTCCGGCCCGTTCCCGCGCTGGTCGAGGCGCCGGACGATGAAGATAACCGAATCGTTGCTATCGGATGATCTTGGTACCCGGCGGGGGCCGGTTGTGTCACCATCGGATCATGACTGCTGGTTCCGGAACGCCGATGTGGGTCCGTGGACTGCGCGTGGTGTCGGTGCTGCTGGGCATCGCCGCTCTGGTCCGCGACGGGGTGCGCGCGGTCGCGACGACCGCGTCGAACACGCTGCGCCGGCCGGTGGCAGCCGAGCCCGCGACGAGGCAGCGTACGTCGCCGGTCGGATCCGCCTAGACCCGGAAGACCTTCCGTGCCGCCGGATTACGCCGGCGGCAGGGTTCGTCGTCTGCCGGTGGCCGGGGCGCCGGTGGTGAAATCGCCTGGCGGGCCGACCGGTATGCGAGGATCGTACGATGATCGCCCGTGCGGGAACGCCGATGTGGATCCGGATCCTGCGGATCGCGTTCGGTGTGCTGGGAATTGTTGCGCTGCTGTGGATTCCGCTCCGTGCGTGGGGATCGCCCGGATTCTCGATCGGCAACTACGTGAGCTACTTCACCATCGAATCCAATATCGCCGGTGTGCTGGTTCTGCTGATCGGGGGACTGCTGGATCCGGCGGCGCGGCGCTGGCAGGTGGTGCGCGGCGCGGCCACGCTGTATCTGCTGATCACCGGGGTGATCTACGCGGTGCTGCTGGCGAACATCGATGTGATGCTCACCGACAAGTGGATCAACGACACATTGCATCGGGTGCTGCCGATCGTGCTGGTCGCCGACTGGATTCTGGTGCCGGCGCGGCTGCGGGTCTCGGCGGCGCTGATCGGCGGGTGGCTGATCTACCCGCTCGCCTTCTGCGCCTACAGCCTGGTCCGCGGCGAGATCGTGGACTGGTATCCGTATCCGTTCCTGGACCCCCGAGTGCAGGGGTATGTCTCGCTGCTGATCGGGGTGGTGATGCTGGCTGCGGTGATCGCGCTGCTGGCGATCGCGGTGGCGCGGCTGGGGTCGTTGCACAACCGTCGCGAGGCCCCCGTTCCGGTCTGACCCTGCGGTTGCCGGTCGATTGCGCGGGCCGGACGACCCGGCCTCGTCGGGCGTAGCGCGGGTAGTCTGGCGGCGCGGGCGATCGGGTATGCCCATCGCCACCGGACGACGGGCAGAGGAGCCGAGCATGGGTGCGCTGTGGCACGGATTCGCGGATATGGGCGCGGTGGAGCGCGACGGCGCCTTCGTGGTCGCCCGCGGTGAGGGCGCCTACATCTGGGACGAGGCCGGGCGACGGTATCTCGATGCGACGGCGGGGCTGTGGTTCACCAATGTCGGTCACGGCCGCCGCGAGATCGCCGACGCGGTCGCGGCGCAATTGTCGACGCTCGCACACTATTCGAACTTCGGCGATCTGACCGCGCCGGTGACGCAGCGGCTGGCCGAGCGGTTGTCGGAGCTGGCGCCGGTGCCCGGCAGCAAGATCATGTTCACCTCCGGTGGATCCGATTCGGTTGACACCGCCGCCAAACTCGCCCGCCGGTTCTGGCGCGAGCAGGGCCGTCCGGACAAGACGCTGCTCGTCGGCCGCCGGCTGGCCTATCACGGAATGCACGTCGCCGGAACGGCGCTGGCCGGCATCGAGGGCAATCACGAGGGATACGGCGATCTGATGGCCGATACCCGCACGGTGGAATTCGATCAGGCGCAGGCGCTGCGGGCGCTGATCGACGAGGTGGGTGCCGATCGGATCGCGGCGTTCTTCTGCGAGCCGATCATCGGGGCGGGCGGGGTGTATCTGCCACCGGAGGGTTATCTCTCCGAGGTTCGCCGCCTCTGCCGCGACAACGACATCCTGTTCGTCGCCGACGAGGTCGTCACCGGCTTCGGGCGGATCGGCGGATCGTGGTTCGCCTCCACTCGTTTCGGGCTCGAACCGGACCTGATGACCACCGCGAAGGGCCTGACGTCCGGCTATCTGCCGATGGGCGCGGTCTTCGTGGCACCGCGAGTGGCCGAACCGTTCTTCGGTGGCGGAGTGTGGTTCCGGCACGGCTACACCTACGGCGGCCACGCCGGATCGGCCGCCGCGGCGATGGCCAATCTCGACATCATCGAACGCGAGCATCTGCTCGACGCCAGCAAGAACATCGAATCGCTGCTGCACGACCACCTCGCGCCGCTGGCCGGACATCCGCGCGTGGCGGAGGTTCGCAGTGGGCTGGGCGCGGTGGCCGGGGTGCAGCTCGCCGATCCGTCCGAGGGGCCGGCCATGGTGAAAGCGCTACGCGCCGAAGGCGTTTCCACCCGGTCCGCCGGCCAGGGCGCGTTGCAGATCTCGCCGGCGTTCGTCATGACCGACGAGCAGATCGGCGAGCTCGCGGCGGCGATCGGTCGCGCGCTGGGCTGAGCGCACGGTCTGCCCCACGGCTGCCTCTTCGGTGCCTCCGGGCCGCCGGATGGGCGGTGCCCATCGTCGCGCCGTGCGAGCATGGATGCGAAGGCGAACGCGCCGCGGCGGAAGGTGGTGGGGTGTGGGGTCTTTCGTGACCGAGCACGAGGTGTTGCGCTGGGGCGTCGTCACGGCGTTCGTCGCCGCGGCGGGCATCGTTCTGGTACGGCATGTGGCGGTACCGGTGACGCCGGGACACGCGAGTGGACAGCGGCCGGGAACCGGGCCGAGCGAGGTCGACGCGCACGAATCCGATGCGGCCCATCTCGTGATGTGCCTGGTCATGCTCGCGATGCTGCTGTTCCCGGTGGCTGCCGCGCCCGATGCGATCCGCGGGGTGCTCATCGCCATGATCGTCGTGTACGCGGGCCTGTCGATCGTGCGAATCGCGCACTGGCGCACGGCATCCGGCGGCGACGGCGCCGAATTCCGGCTCCCGGCGGTGGTCTACCACCTGGTCGCGGCCGCGGCGATGCTGTGGGTGATGGCCGGACATCATCACGGTATGGGGCACCCGGATATGAGCGGTGCGGATGGCCCGCCGGTCGTACCCGTCTCGATCGTGGCCGCGCTGTTCGCGCTCGACGGCCTACTGCTGCTGTTCCCGCGTACGAGAACCGCACTGCGGCACAGTATTTCGCATCCGTCCGGCACACCGGGCGCCCTCGGCGCCGTTCCGCACGTCGTGATGGATCTCGGGACCGCCTATATGTTGATCGCCGCCGTCGCCTGATCAGAGGAGTATGGGGTGATCGGCCACGACACGTCCGCCCAGACGCACCCAGCCGTCGGAATCCCATTCGGTGAACAGCTGTGAACCCGCGCCCTGGGTGATGATCAGGCTGCGGCGCAATTTCGCGGTGAGTGCGATCGCGGCCGCGCCCGTCGCCTCGTCCTCGGCGATTCCCAAGGCGGGAGCGAACATTCGCGCGTGCACGGCGCCGCGCGCCTCGTTCGTCCAAGCCCACACGTAATGCTGGCCGTCGGTGAAGTGGCGCGGGTCGACCGTGTCTAGGAAGGCGGCGTCGGAGAATTCGTCGAAGGTGAATTCGGGCGCCCATTCGGCGCGGGCGCGAATCCAGACCAGGCCGTCGTCGAGCATCTGGATTTCGACGGGACCGGCGGGCACGTCGATGATCTTCACGGGATGCCCCTGATCGGCCAGCCACCATGCCGCGCCGACCGTCGGATGTCCCGCGAACGGCAGCTCCCGTGCGGGGGTGTAGATGCGCATCCGGGCGCGCCCGGCCACCGGATCGTCGACGACCACCGTCTCACTGTGGCCGATTCGCGCCGCCAGCAACTGGTGATCGATCGCGGCCACGGCCCCCGCGCGCACGATGCCCAGTGGGTTACCGAGCCGGCCGGTGACGTCGGTGAAGACCCGAACCACCTCGACCTGTGTGCCGTCGCTTTCCCATTGGCTCATGCTGCCCCAGCGTACCCGGAGCAACACGCGCGATGCCCCGCCCCGATGGACGGGGCGGGGCATCCGGTGGAATGCGTCTCGACGGTGCCTCAGACCGTCGCGGCGGCCAGCGTCTCGCTGGCCTGCACGGCTTGGCCGACGCCCGCCACGATCGCGGCGGCGCGCAGCGCCTCGAAGATCACCTCGCGCGAGACACCGGCCTCACGCAGGGTGTGCTCGTGGGCCTCCAGGCAGTGCTGGCAGCCGTTGATCGACGACACTGCGAACGACCACAGCTCGAAATCGGCCTTCTCGACGCCCGGATTGCCGATGATCTGCATGCGCAGCCCGGCGCGCAGATCGTCGTAACGACCCTCCAAAAACGCCCGGCCCCGGTAGAACACGTTGTTCATACCCATGATCGAGGCGGCGCCCAGTGCCGCGTTGTAGGCCTCCGCGGACAGGGTGTCGGCGGCCTCCTCGCCGATCTCGCGCAGGGTGGTGGCCGACCGGGTGGCGGCCGCCGCGGCGAGCAGGGTGCCCCACAGCTGCTGTTCGTTCAGCACGGTCGACCGTGCGATGGACGACAGGTTGAGCTTGAGGTCCTTGGCGTATTCGGGAAGCGAATTCTTCAGGTTTTCAACAGACACGGGCAGGAACTTCCTTTTCGGTGATCAGACGCTCGCGGACAGCAGCTCACCCGCGTCGATGGTCGGGTCGCCCTTCTTCCAGTTGCAGGCGCACAGCTCGTCGGACTGCAGCGCGTCGAGCACGCGCAGCACCTCGTCGACGTTGCGGCCGACCGAACCGGCGGTCACGGAGACGAACTGGACCTCGTTGTTCGGGTCCACGATGAAGGTCGCGCGGTCGGCGACACCGTCGGCGTTGAGCACGCCGGTCGCGGTGACGAGCTCACGCTTGAGGTCGCTCAGCATCGGGAAGGGGAGGGTCTTGAGATCCTCGTGCTGGGCGCGCCACTGGAAGTGCACGAACTCGTTGTCGACCGACACACCCAGGACCTGGGCGTCGCGGTCGGCGAACTCCTCGTTCAGCTTGCCGAAGGCGGCGATTTCGGTCGGGCACACGAAGGTGAAGTCCTTCGGCCAGAAGAAGACGATGCGCCACTTGCCGGCGTAGTCGTCACTGGAGACCTGGGTGAAGTAGTCGTCGGGCTGCTGCGCGTTCACCTTCGACAGGTCACCGCCGATGACCGCCGTCAGGTTGTAGGCGGGGAACTGGTCGCCGATGGTCAGCAGAGCCATGTTGTCTCCTTCGTCGTAGTGGGGCACGGGTGACGGGTCGCCCTGGTGCGGGACACCGTCGAAGCTTTCGCTGTCGATCATGCACAAAAACCAATAAAAGGTAAAGGTGATCAGTTGCACTATACTGATAGGCGTGACTGATCAGACTTATCAGCCCACCCTGTCACAGCTGCGTGCGTTCGTGGCGATTGCGGAATACCGCCACTTCGGGACCGCCGCGGCTCATCTGAATGTGAGCCAACCCACGTTATCGCAGGCACTGGCATCACTGGAAAACGGTTTGGGCCTGCAGCTGATCGAGCGCAGCACCCGCCGGGTGCTGGTGACCGCCGCGGGCAAAAGGTTGCTGCCGCAGGCGATGGCGACGCTCGAGGCCGCCGACCGCTTCGTCGCCACCGCGGCCGGCGACGGTCTCGGCGGCACCCTGCGCATGGGCATCATCCCCACCGTCGCGCCCTATGTGCTGCCCGCGTTGCTGCCGGAACTGCGCCGCCGGTTGCCGGCTCTGGTGCCGCATGTCATCGAGGATCAGACCGCCCGGCTGCTCGACGGATTGCGCAGCGGCGTCCTCGACGTCGCGATGATGGCACTGCCGTCCGAGGCCACCGGTATGGTCGAAATCCCGCTCTACACCGAGGAATTCGTCCTGGTCACGCCCCTCGGCCACGAATTGGCCGGGCGGAGCGACATCGAGCCCGCGGCCCTGGACGAGTTGCCGCTGCTGTTGCTCGACGAGGGGCACTGCCTGCGTGACCAGACGCTGGATCTGTGCCGGTCGCAGGACGTGCGCCCGGGGCCGGTCGGCGATACTCGCGCGGCCTCGCTGACGACGGTGGTGCAGTGCGTGGGCGGAGGGCTCGGGGTGACGCTGATTCCCGAGATGGCCGTGGCGGCCGAAACCTCCCGTGGCACATTGGATATCGCTCGGTTCGCCGCGCCCGCGCCGGGGCGCACCATCGGCCTGGTCTTCCGGGGTTCGACCGCACGCGTGGAGGACTACGAACAGCTGGCGGAAATCATTCGGGCACAACGCCCGATATGAGAAATTCCATGGTCTCCCATCCCGATTGACCGGCCGGTGGGCGTCTGGAACGCTCGTCGCGTGCGGATTCATCACCTCAACTGCGGCACCATGGCCATGGGCATGGTGGACCACTGCCTGCTCATCGAGACCAGGACCGGGTTGGTGCTGGTGGATACCGGATTCGGGCTCGACTGTGTGCGCGATCCCGGCCGCTTCGTCGGCCCCGGCCGCTTTCTGCTCGGCATCCGGCCCGCCGAGCACCACACCGCAATCCGGCAGATCCAGGCGCTGGGCTACGACCCCGCCGATGTGCGCCACATCATCCTCACGCACCTCGACCTCGACCACTCCGCCGGACTGGCGGATTTCCCCGAGGCGACAATTCACGTGCACGGGCCCGAATTCCGCGCGGCGACCGCGGGGCGGACGCTGTCGGAGCGACTGCGCTACCGGGCGGCGCAGTGGTCGCACGGGCCGCGCTGGATGGTCAACGAACTCGACGGCACCGACGAGTGGTTCGGTTTCCGCGCGGTGCGCGATCTGCCGGGCGTGCCGCCGGAAATCCTGGTCGTCCCGCTGCCCGGCCACACGCGCGGCCACGTCGGGGTCGCCGTCGACACGGGGTCGGGCTGGCTGCTGCACGCCGGTGACGCGTTCTACGTCGCGAGCGAGATCGACCCGGCCGGGCCGAAGACACCGCTGTTCTGGTGGTCGTTCGAACTGGGCTCGATCGTGCGCGGGGCTTATCTGGAGAACCGGCGGCGACTGGTGGAACTGGGCCGCGCCCACGGCAATGCGATCACCATCGTCAACTCCCACGACCGTGATCTGTTCGCCCGGGTCACCGGGAATTCCGTGCGGCCCGTCGGATAGCGCCGCGAAGGCTACCGCGCGCATCCCGCGGAAGGAGGGTTTCCCGGTCTGGCGACTTCTCGGCAACCCGTGACCAGCGACGACGTAACCTGTGATGTAGGTCACGTTTACCCGGTGTGATGCGCCGCTCGCCCATTCGGCACAGTGGAGGGATGCGATACGGGTGTGCGAGTAGGAACGGATGGTTCGACGTAACGACGGATAGGTGCGCGGAGGGCGCCGGAGATGCCGGAGGGGTGATCCGGTGACCGCGGCGAAGAAGCCCGCGCCGCAACGCCGCGCGCGTCCCGACGATCCCGGCCCGGACCTGTTCGCCTACGGCACCCTGCAATTCGGTCCCGTGCTCGATGTGCTGCTGGGCCGCACGCCCGAGATGGATGTCGCGGTCGCGCGGGGCTGGCGGGTCGCGGCCCTGCCGCAGCGGCTCTACCCGGGGCTGGTGGCCGAACCCGGGCGAATGGCGGGCGGGCTGGTCCTGCGCGGGCTGACCGCGGCCGACTGGCGGACCATCGAAGCCTTCGAGGATCCGGAATACGATCTGCGCCCGATCGAGCTGATCGGTTACGAGCAACCCGTGCGGACCTTCGTCTGGTCGTCGGCGGTCACGGGCAACGACTGGCTGCCCGAAGTGTTCGTCTCCCACCACCTCGACCGCTACGTCGAGCGCACGGCCCAGTGGCGGCAGGAGCGCGCCTGAGCGTCGGTGGACGGCCACAGACCGTGAGGCAGGTGTGCGGCAGGTTCGTGACGACGGCTGTCGAAAAGGACCGCCCGGGACGGTCGTCCCGGGCGGTCCTTTTCGTATTCGATTGTCAGGCAAGCCGATCCACGATCGCCGGCCGTATCATGCCCGAGCGGCGATCTCCCGCAGTGCGTACGGTTCGATGGCGCCGCGCACCAGCGCGCGTTCGTCGACCGTCTCCGCGTGGTAGGGCAGCTTCGGCAGCTTCTCGCACATCGCCGCGACCGGGTCGTCGATGCGCTCGGCGACACCGAACAGGAACGTCCACTCGTGCTCGTCGCTGCCGTAGGGCACCACGGTGGCGAACAGATCGGTGAACCGCTGCCACGAACGCTTCAGCGTCTCGTTGCGCCACATGGTCGGGCAACCGGCCTGAGCGGCCAGAACGCCGCCCTCGGCCAGCTGCGCCTTACATCGGGTGAGGAATTCCTCCTCGTAGAGGCGGTTGTTCTGGGCGTCCTCGACCCGCTCGTCGGGGAGGTCGATGACGATCACGTCGTAGCGCACACCGGCGGCTTCGGCCTCGGCCAGGAAGTCCCGGCCGTCGGCGTAGTGCATCCGGATCGCGCCGTCACCGCGGACCGCGGCCTCCAGATCGGCGGGAGTGTATCCGTAGGGCAGATGCCGGGCGCACAGCTCGACCTCCATCCGGTCGATATCGACATGGTCGACGCGGGTCGCGCCCGCGGCCACCGACATCTGGCTGGCCACGCCCTCCCCGGAACCGATGATGAGCACGTTGTCGAGCTTGGCCGCCAGCGCGTAGGCCGGGACCAGCATCGCCTCGTGATAGGTCAGCTGGGAGAACTCGGTGGACTGCCGGTCGTCGTCGGAGAACAGCGACACGCCCTGCGCCGTGCGCGCGATCACCATGTGCTGGAACGGAGTTCGCGCATCCACGATCACCTCCGACAGATCCCAGACACGGGTCAGGCCGTCGCCGACCGGCTCGTGCACCCGGCGCGCGTGATGCCCGCGCTGCACGACCTCCATATGCACCGATTCCGGCTGCAGCGCTTCCTGCAGCAACTCGACCGCCTTGGTGGCGCCGGCGCCGATGCTGCCGCATGTGAACACGTCGACGAAGATGTCGCCGGATTCCGGATAGGTGTGGATCGACGCGTGCGATTCCGACAGCAGCGCCAGCACCGTCACGCCGTGGGGCTCGAACTTCTTGTGCACCACCTCGCAGATCGTCACTCCCGCGGCGAGCAACGATTGTCGAAGCGCTGTTTCGAGTCGTTCGAGATCGTCGCAGAGGGCTACGTCGACACCACCGAACTCGGCCAGCACGTGCCAGCCGGTGAATTCTGCCGTCATGGGCAAACTCACTCTCGCTCAGCGCCGATGACATGCACAGTCAAAGGCGGAAAACCGTTGAAGGACACCGACGAATAGCTCGCCGTATAAGCGCCGGTATCGAGGATCCGAACGGGATCACCGGCTCGCAGCGTGGTCGGCAGAAGGACTCGCGTGCGTTGATACAGTACATCGTCTCCGTCGCAGGTCGGGCCCGCGATCACCGCCTCGTCGACGGGGTCGCCGTCGCGGTCGGTGTCGATCCGGTAGGCGATGTACTCGTTCTCGGTCTCGGCCATACCGTTGTAGCGGCCGATGTCGAGATACACCCAGCGCCGCCCGTCCGGCGCGATGCGCACGTTCACGACCTCGGCGTGGACCACGCCGGCATTGCCCACCAGGGCACGGCCGGGTTCCACCACCAGGTCGGTGTGCTCGGGAAGGTGCCGCGTCGCCGACTCGGCGATCACGGCACTCAGTTCGGACAGCTCCGGCGCCGGGTCGGCGTACGAAATCGGCAGGCCCCCACCGATATTCACCGACGTCACCGGGATGTCCTTGACCGCCAGCGCCTCCGTGATGGCAGCGGCCTGCTCGATGCCGATCTGCCACGCCACCGGATCCAGTTGCTGGGACCCCACGTGGAAATAGGGGCCTGCCACCCGCAGGCCCAGGTCGCCGGCGCGCACCAGCAGCCGCACCGCCTCACCGGGCGCGCAGCCGAATTTGGTGCCGAACGGGGTCTGCGACTGCGGCGCGGAGGCGAGGAACCGGCACTCCACCTCCGAGCCCGGCGCGAGTTCGGCGATCCGCTCCAGGTCGTCCTCGGTGTCGAAGGCGAACCGGCGCACCCCCGCGGCGTAGGCGGCGGCGATGTGGGCGGCCTTCTTGATCGGATTGCCGTAGCAGAGCACTGCCGGGTCGACCCCCAGCGCCACACACATCTCGATCTCGCCGATGCTGGCGACGTCGAATTCGGCGCCCTCGGAATCGAGCAGCCGGATGATCTCCGGCATCGGAGATGCTTTGACAGCGAAGCGAATTCGTGCCGACGGGAAGGCCGCACGGAAAGCGTGGAAGTTGCCGCGCACCCGATCGAGGTCGATGACGAGACAGGGCGACTCGGGCGCGTTTGTACCGGTCAATCTAAGGGAACTCTCTTTCTTCTGGGCAGCCTCCCGCTGCAGGCAGCGAGCGAGAGAGTATCAGCGCGGGGGCACGGGAAACGAACCGGAACGAGGGTCGGCTTGATCACGCTCGGGTCAGCGCGGCCCGCACCGGGGGACGGCGGCCGGATCAGATCAGCGCGTCGGCACCGGGTTTTCGGCGGCGTACGAGCGTCGTGGCCGGATCGCGACGGAGGCCGAGAACGATCGTGCTCATCCCGCACGCACCGTCATCGCGTCGAAGACCACCTCGCCGGCGGCATCGGATTCGGCCAGATCCACGACGGCCTCGAGCGCCCAGCCGTGATCACCGGCGGGGTCGTCGAGCACCTGGCGCACCCGCCAGAAACCCGGTTCGGTCTCCACGGCGAACAGCGCCGGGCCGCGGGCGTCCGGGCCGGTGCCGATCGCGCCGTACTCGTCGAAGTACGCGGCCAGATCGTTCGCCCAGTCCGGACCGTCGTCGAATTCGGCGAGTTCGTCCCAGCGCTGCCGGCCGGCCAGCTCGACCCGGCGAAACATGCTGTTGCGCACCATGACCCGGAACGCACGTTCGTTCGCGGTGATCGGCCGCACGGTGTCGGCGCCGAAGGCGAGTTGATCGTCGTCGGTCTCGGCGCCCGGATTGGTGAGTTGCTCCCATTCGTCGAGCAGACTCGAATCGACTTGGCGGACAAGCTCACCGAGCCATTCGGTGATGTCCTCGAGTTCCTCGGTGCGCGCGGATTCGGGGACGGTCCGGCGCAGCGCGCGATAGGCGTCGGCGAGGTAGCGCAGCACCAGGCCCTCCGAGCGCGCCAGCTCGTACTGGGAGACCAGTTCGGCGAAAGTCAGTGAGCGCTCGATCATTTCGCGCACCACGGATTTGGGGGAGGGGCTGAATTCCGAGACCCACGGATGGCCGGCGCGATAGGTTTCGAAGGCCGGTTCGATCAACTCGGCCAGCGGTTTCGGCCAGGTGATCTCCTCGATCAGCTCCATGCGTTCGTCGTACTCGATGCCGTCGGCCTTCATTTCGGCGATCGCCGCACCCCGCGCCCGGTGCTGCTGGGCGAGCAGCAACTGGCGCGGATCCTCCAGTGTGGATTCGATGATCGACACCACATCCAGTGTGTAGCTGGGAGCGGAGTTGTCAAGCAGCTCCAGCGCTGCCAGCGCGAACGGCGACAGCGGCTGGTCGAGCGCGAAGTCGCGCTGCAGATCGACGGTGAGCCGCGCCCGACGACCGGTGGCGTCGGGTTCGTCGAGTTGCTGGACCACGCCCGCATCGCGCAGCGCACGGTAGAGCCGGATCGCTTTCAGGATGTGTTTGCGCTGCGCAGGCCGTGGTTCGTGATTGTCCTCGAGCAGATGGCGCATCGCGTCGAAACAGTTGCCCGGCCGGGCGATGACGTTGAGCAGCATCGAATTGGTGACACGGAAGCGAGACACCATCGGTTCCGGCTGCGCGGTGACGAGCCGGTCGAAGGTGTCCTCCGACCAGGACACGAAACCCTCCGGAGGTTTACGCCGCTGGATTTTGCGCAGCTTCTTCGGATCGTCGCCGGCCTTGGCGACCAGCCTGGCGTTCTCCACCTCGTGCTCGGGTGCCTGCACCACCACCGTGCCGACGGTGTCGTACCCGGCGCGCCCGGCCCGGCCCGCGATCTGATGGAATTCGCGCGCCTTCAATCGCCGCGTGCGCACCCCGTCGAATTTCGTCAATCCGGTGAGCAGCACCGTGCGGATCGGCACGTTGATGCCCACACCGAGGGTGTCGGTACCGCAGACGACCTTCAGCAGCCCGTCCTGGGCCAGCCGTTCCACCAGCCGCCGATACTTCGGCAACATCCCGGCGTGGTGCACGCCGATGCCGTGGCGGATCAGCCGCGACAGTGTCTTGCCGAATCCGGTCGCGAACCGGAATCCGCCCAGCGCCTGGGCGATTGCGTCCTTTTCCGCCTTGGACGCGAAATTCACACTCGTCAGCGCCTGAGCGCGCTCGAGTGCGGCGGCCTGGGTGAAGTGCACGACGTAGACCGGGGCCTGGCTGGTGGTCACCAGATCTTCCAGGGTCTCCGTGATGGGAGTGCGGACATAGGAGAACAGCAGCGGCACCGGGCGCTCGGAGCCGGTGACGACGGCGGTGGAGCGGCCGGTGCGGCGTTCCAGATCCCGGGCGAAATGGTCCACCTCACCCAAAGTGGCCGACATCAGCAGGAATTGGGCGCGCGGCAGTTCCAGCAGCGGCACTTGCCAGGCCCAGCCGCGATCGGGATCTGCGTAGAAATGGAATTCGTCCATCACCACCTGGCCGATATCGGCGTCCGCGCCTTCCCGCAGCGCGAGATTGGCGAGGATTTCGGCGGTGGCGCAGATGATGGGGGCGGTCGGATTCACCGCGGCGTCGCCGGTGACCATGCCGACCTTGTCGGCGCCGAACACCTCGCACAGCGCGAAGAACTTCTCGCTGACCAGCGCTTTGATCGGCGCGGTGTAGTAGCTGCGCTCACCGCGGTTCAGCGCGGCGAAGTGGGCGCCGACGGCGACCATCGATTTGCCGGAGCCGGTGGGGGTGGCGAGGATGACGTTCGCGCCGGTCATCAGCTCGAGCAGCGCCTCTTCCTGCGCCGGATACAGCGTCAGCCCCTGGGCGGAAGTCCATTCGGCGAAGGTTTCGTACAGCCAGTCGGCATCCACGTCGGGCACGGCACGGTCGGGAACCAGTTCGGACAGCTGCACGTGCGTCCACGTTACCGACGAACCGCCGCGGGTACCGCATCGCCCGGCGGCACGGCGGTGAACCGTGCGCGCCGGGCGATGTGGTGTGGGTCAGTCCCGGGGGTCGTCGCCGTCGCCGAATTCGGTCTGCTCGGCGAGGAAGCGCTCGAACTCCGCGCCCAGTTCCTCGCCCGTCGGAAGGTCGGCCTCGCCGGCGAGCAGGCTGGAGCGGCGCTCTTGGGCGGTGACGAAGCTGTCGTACTGGCGCTCGAGCGCCTGTACCACCGTCTCCACCTCGGCATTTCCGGCGATGTGCTCGTTGACCTGTTCGCGCACGCGGGCCGCTGCCTCGCCGAGTGCGGCCAGCGGAAGTTCCAGCCCGGCGTTGTCGGCGACGTTCTCCAGCAGTGTCTGCGCGGCTTCTGGGTACGCGGTCTGCGCCAGATAGTGCGGGACGTGCACCGAGAATCCGATGGACTCGTGGCCGTGCTGTCCCATGCGGTACTCCAGCAGCGACGACGCGCTACCGGGAACCTGCAGTTCTCCGGGCCAGCGCTGATGCTCACCGATCAGATCGCGGTCGCTGGCGTGTGCGGTGACACCCAGCGGCCGGGTGTGCGGAATCGCCATCGGGATCGCGCTCAGGCCGATGCTGCGACGCACGCCGAGCTGTTCGGCCAGCAGGCGCACCGCCGTCACGAACTTTTCCCAGCGCAGGTCGGGTTCGATGCCCGACAGCAGCAGGAAGGGGGTGCCGGCGGTATCGCGCAGCGCCCACAGGTTCAGTTCCGGATCGGCGTAGTCCGAGAAGTGGTCGGTCTTGAACGTCATCAACGGCCGCCGCGAGCGATAGTCGAGCAATTCGTCGACGTCGAACGAGGCGACGAGCTCCGATTCGAGGCTTTCGCGCAGATGGGTCGTTGCCAGCCGTACCGCGTGACCCGCGTCGGTGAAACCTTCCAGGCCGTGCACCAGCACCGGACCCTCGCCGTCGGCCGAGGACAGCTGCGGAGCGGGGAACTCCAGCTCGTACATACTGCTCATTTGCCAAACTCCCTGGTCAAGCCCTGTCCGCCTCAGTCGTTTTCAGTGGTGGCCCGGTGCCGGATCTCGCCACCTCTCCACCGTCCAGGGTACGCGCGCGGGGGTCGCGTACCGGTCGGCGTGCGGGTGGTGACATCCGACGGAAACCGCCGGTCCACCGGGGGATGTAACCCTGCAGAGTAGCGGTCGCGGAGCGTACCCGGCGGAGGTAGGCCACGCTCTGCCCTACCGGAGAAGACAACTCCGGATCGGCGGGCCGTATTCCCGCGGGGTCGGCGTGGCAGATCCGCGGGGGCGGCGGTATCGGCCATAGTGGGGGAGTGAGCGTCCCGGATCCGCCGGCCTCGCGGAGGCGCCGCGGGTTCGGCCGCACCGTCGGGTACGCGGCATTGAGTTGTCTGCTCGCCGCGTGCGGTTCCACGGTGTCCGGGCATCCGGCCGCGATGCGCCAGAGTGTGGTCACCCGGCATATCGACGGTGATCTGACGGCGATGCTGCCCGGCCAGGACCGATTCCCGACGGGCTATACGACCGTCGTCGCCTCCGGTGATCGCGCCGCGGCCGCGGCCGCGGACCTCACCGCGATTCCGCCGGGGGCACAAATCGACCCGCCGGACTGCGCACCCGATCCGCCCGATCCCGGCCGGATCGCCGTCGTGGTCGGCACGGACGACCGGACGCGAGCCACGATCACCGTCGTGCTCAGCCGTACGAACGAGCCGTTGTCCCGTCTGGGGGATCAGCTTTCGCGCTGCGCCACGGTACACGCCCGGCACGCGGCGATCGATCGCACGATCACCACGCGGCTGCTGCCGCCTCCGCCGGTCGATGCCGACGACTCTCTGGCCTTCGGCCGGACGGTGACCGGCGCGCCGCCCGGCAGCTCCGCCGATCCGGCCTTGCACACACTGCTCGCGCAGGTCGGTGACATCCGAATCGAAACCACGGCAATGACTTTCGGTGCCGACGCACCGGATACGACCGGCCTGGACCAGGTCTTCACGGCCGCGGTCGCCAAGGTCCGCACCCGCTGAACACCTCGGGCGGATGTGCTCTCCCCGGCGCAACCGTAACAGCAGGCACCGACATCTCCGCCTGGTTCCACCGCGTGTCGCCGCCGCGATCCCCAGGTCTCGAGGGGCTCCCCAGACGAAATGAAAGCCCAGCTCAGCCACGCGGGCCGGCGGTGACGCCCGGGCAGTGTGAATGTCATGACCACACACACCGACCCCAGCCGGCCCCGCACCGACCGCCCCGATGCCGTGCGGACACCCTCGCCCTCGAACACTGCGTCGCATCCCGACGCGGCCTCGCCGGAGGCGGACACGATACGAGTCGTGACCGGACCCGGCACCCCGCCGCTGCCCGAGTCGACGGCGCAGGCGGGCGTGCCGGGCCGAGAGGGCTGCTCGACGACCGCGGGTCATGCGCGGAAGGCAGGCCACGGCGGGTCGGAGGGCACCTCGGCCGCCGCGGGTCATGCGCGGAAGGTCATGGACGCCTCGGGGGCCACGAAGGCCGCGGAGGACGAAGCCGCTACCGATAGTGAGCGCGACGCGGCGTCGCCGCCTTTCTCACCGCGCATCGCCCCACACGCCCACCGGATCTATCGCTCGCAGGACGGAGTCACCCGCACGACGGGCGGAAGGACGGGCGGGTCGACCGCCGAGACGGCACCAGTTCCGTTGCACTGCAACACTGTTCGCGGGAGCGCACGTGTGGACGCCCCGCGAGACGCGTGTGCCGGCACCCGATGCGCGGCCGTGCGCGAATGCGTCGGCGCCGGAGACGGCTGTGGCTACTCGAGGGAGCCGAAGCGGCGTTGGCGGTGTGAGGCCGACCAGGTGTTGCGGCCGCGTGCGGATATCTGCGGAAGCGACAGCGGTGACGAGGAATACGGTGCTGTGCACAACGCGGACGACATGGTGGACGCCGGTGGTGATACGGCGAAACCGTTGCCGTCACAGGGTGATACGCCGCCGGAACCGGCGGGGAGGGTGGCGGACACGCCTCTCGCCGGACCGGGTTCGACACCGCCCGGCGGGGATGGGCACGACGGTGAGGCCGAACCGGGTTTGTCCGGCCGGGGCGACGGTGGGACGTCCGGGAACCTGGCCCAAGACGCGATGGAACAGCACACGCGAGCAGAAGGCGTCGAACAGCTGTGGACGGCGACGGCGCTGACCATGAACGAACCGGCGGAGTTCATCGCGGCCGTGCCCGCGCTGCTGGGATTTCGACCGCAGCGCTCGCTGGTGGCCTGTCTGCTGCTGCGGTCGCAGAAGTACCCGGGGGCGGTCTATCTCGGAGCGGTGGCCCGCCACGATCTCGACGTAGCGGGCTGCGGGGTCTGGGTGCGACTGGCCGGCCAGCTGGCCGCCCTCTGTGGTCAGGAGCAGGCCGTCGGTGTGGTGACGCTGATCGTCGACGATCGTGCTACGGCACCGCGGGCGGGGCGGGCCGGGCGGCGCGCGGCCCGGCATCGCGACTTGGTGCGGGTGCTCGACGGCGCGCTGCGGAGCCAGGACGTACTCCTCGCCGAAGCATGGGCCGTGGGCGAGATCACCCCGGGTGCCGACTGGTGGAGTGTGCTCGATCCGGACAGTGCCGGGACACAAGCGGATCCGGCGGCCTCGCCGGTCGCGCTCGCCCAGGTGCTCGACGGCCGTCCCATCCGCGGCTCGCGCACCGAGCTCACGGCCGCGGTGGCAGAGGATATGCCGCTGCGTGTCGAGATCGACGCGGTGATCGGCAGCGCCGCGGAGGCCGCCAGGCTGCGGTTCCGGCGCGCACTGCGTGCCGGCGAGCCACGCTCCTACAGCCGCGCGGCCCTGGACATGGTGCTGTGGCAGATCAGCACCGTCGAATCGGGCGACGAACTCGACCCACGCGAACTCGCGGATCTGGCCGTCGCCGTGCGCGACACCGCGGTGCGCGATTCCCTGTTCGCGGTGGCGCTGGGTGCCCATGCCGCCGCGGCCGAAGCGCTGTGGTCCCGTGCCTGCCGCGGCCTCACCGGCCCCGACCGCGCCGAACTGGCCACCCTGTTCGGCTACAGCGCCTACACCCGCGGCGACGGACCGCTGGCGGGTGTGGCGTTCGAGGCGGCACTGCAGGCCGATCCGGCGCATCGCATCGCACGACTGCTGGATGCGGCGCTACGCACCGGCATGCGCCCCGGTGATGTGCGCAAACTCGCCGTCAGCGGCCGCGATATCGCCGCCGGGCTGGGTGTCGACCTGGCCATCGCCGACCTCGGCGAACCGCCAACCGACGCGGAGTCGCGATGACACCCGCCCGGTCACGGTCGCGGGGACCGCGCGTATCAGCGAGCGCTGTGCGCGCGTTCGCCGAGCGAGGTGAGGAAATCCCACGCGTCGGAGACGATTTCGTCGAGATCGTTGTGTTCGGGCTGCCAGCCGAGTTCGTCGATCGCCTTCGCGCTCGAGGCGATCAGCACCGCCGGATCACCGGCGCGCCGCGGCGCGTCCACCGCCGGAATGGGCCGGCCGACCACACGCTCACAGGCCGAGATCACTTCGCGCACCGAGAAACCCGTACCGCTGCCGAGGTTGAAGATGCGATGTTCGCCCGGCCGCGACTGCGCCAGCGCCAGCACATGGGCGCGGGCGAGGTCACGAATGTGGATGTAGTCGCGCACCGCGGTGCCGTCCGGCGTCGGGTAGTCGGTGCCGAAGACGGAGATCGAATCCCGATGCCCCAGAGCCGTTTGCAGGATCAGCGGGATGAGATGGGTTTCCACCACACGGTTCTCACCGAGCCCGCCGTAGGCGCCGGCGACGTTGAAATACCGCAGGCTCGTCGCGGCCAGACCGTGGGCGACGGCGTAGGAGGTGATCGCGTGGTCGATCGCGAGTTTCGACGCCCCGTAGGGATTGGTCGGCCGGGTCGGGGCGGACTCGAGAATCGGAACCTGTTCCGGCTCACCGTAGACCGCCGCGGTCGAGGAGAACACCAGCCGCGGGGTCTGCGTGCGGCGGATCGCCTCCAGCAGCGCCAGCGTCTTCACCACATTGCCGTACCAGTACTTCTCGGGCTGCTGTACCGATTCACCGACCAGCGACTGCGCCGCGAAATGCAGGACGCCGTCGAAGGATTCGGATTCGATCAGTTCGACGCCGGTGGTCGCGATATCTCCGTCGACGAATTTCGCCCCGGCAGGCACACCCTCGGCGTTGCCGGTGGACAGATCGTCGACCACGACGACCTCGTGGCCGTCCTGAACCAGTACCTGGGCGCATACTCCGCCGACATATCCGGCACCGCCGGTTACCAGGAGTTTCATTCGTCAGGCCAGCCTGACCTGGACCGCGTGGGCCATCTCGTCGGACAGTTCGAAACCGACGTGCCCGGGCACCGAGATGATCACCACACCCGGCTTGGTCTCCACGGTCACGCGGGCGTCGGGGACCACCCCCGCCTCCCGCAGCTGACCGATCACATCCGGATCGGCCTGGATATGTTCCGACAACCGCCGCACGACGACCGCCGACACCTGTCCGGGCGGCAGATCGGAGAGCCGGACCAGCGTCTCCTCACCGGAATGGATGGAGTTGACGCCGAGTTCGTCCAGGCCGGGGATGGGGTTGCCGTACGGGGAGGTGGTGGGATGGTTGAGCACCTCGAGCAGACGCATTTCCACCTCCTCGCTCATCACGTGCTCCCAGCGGCAGGCTTCGGCGTGCACGTTCTGCCAGTCCAGCCCGATCACGTCGACCAGCAATCGTTCGGCCAGCCGGTGCTTGCGCATGACCGCCACGGCCATCGCACGGCCCTTGTCGGTGAGTTCGAGGTGCCGGTCGCCGGCGACCATCAGCAGACCGTCGCGCTCCATCCGCGCGACCGTCTGACTCACCGTCGGGCCGCTCTGCTCGAGGCGCTCGGCGATACGCGCCCGCAACGGCACCACGCCCTCCTCCTCGAGGTCGTAGATGGTACGGAGATACATCTCCGTGGTGTCGACCAGATCCTTCACCTGTTACCCCTTCGTCGGCACGAATTCTACCCACGCCCGGCTGCGCAATCGGCCTCAGCATATTTCGCACGTCCTGCACGAACTCCGCCGATACCTGCGCGCGCGACCGGATGCGCGCGGGCGACAGGCGCGCCCGGTGTCGTCTTGCATTTCTACTGCATGACAACGACAACTCGGGTGGTCTGCTTCCCGTGTCCCCGGCCGTGCGAGCAACGCCACGGCGACGGGCCGCGGTGGGCTAGCGTGACGGTATGGCAGACGACGCCGCCGTGGTGTGGACCGACCGCTTCCTGGACTACACCTGGACCCCGGAGCACCCGATGAAACCGGCCCGGCTCCGATTCACGATGGCACTCGCGCGCAGTCTCGGATTGCTCGACGGCATCGAAACCCTCGCGCCCGGTCCCGCCGGCGACGGTGAGCTGCTGCGCATCCACACCGCCGCCTATCTCGACGCGGTGCGTCACGCCGTTCCCGCACCGCCGGGCACCACACCGCCGGCCGCGCCCCCGCACGGGCTGGGGTCGATGGACAATCCCGTCTTCCCTCATATGCACGAGGCGGCCTCGGTGATCGTCGGCGGAACCCTTGCCGCCGCCCGGGAAATCGCGGCCGGCCGCACCCGGCGGGCGGTGAGCATCGGGGGTGGTATGCATCACGCGATGCCCGACGCGGCATCGGGGTTCTGCGTCTACAACGATGTGGCGGTGGCCATTTCGTGGCTGCTGGACAACGGATTCGACCGCATCGCCTACGTCGACGTCGACGTGCACCACGGCGACGGCGTGCAGCGCGCCTTCTACGACGACCCTCGCGTGCTGACGATTTCGCTGCATCAGCATCCGGCGACGCTGTGGCCCAACACGGGCTGGCCCGAGGAGATCGGCGCGGGCCCGGCCGAAGGCACCGCGATCAACCTGGCCGTCCTGCCCGGTACCCGGGATGCGCAGTGGCTGCGCGGATTTCACGCCGTGGTGCCCGGAGCGCTGGCCGCGTTCAGGCCGCAGCTGGTGGTCAGTCAGTGCGGAGTCGACAGCCATCGCGAAGACCCCCTCGCCGACCTCGAACTCACCGTCGACGGCCAGCGCGCGGCGTTTCGCGCCATGCGTGAACTCGCGGATCGATATGCCGAAGGGCGCTGGCTGGCCGTGGGCGGCGGCGGCTACGGGGTGGTCCGGGTGGTGCCGCGAGCGTGGACCCATCTTCTGGCGATAGCACTGGATCGGGAGATCGATCCGGAGACCGTCATCCCCGAGGAGTGGCGTGAGCTGGTGCGCGCCTATGCCCCGACCGTGCCGGCGCCGGTCACGATGGGCGACGGTGGCGACACCGCGTTCACCCCGTGGGAGGGGCCGGGCGGTGTGCTCGACACCGGCGACGCCCGTATCGACCGCGTGCAGCGCGCGATCGACACCTCGGTGCTCGCCACCCGCCGCGCGACCTACGGATTGCTGGGCCTGGACCCGGAGGACCCCCGTGACTGAATCATCCGCCACCACACCGGACGCCGAGAACACTCCCGCCGATCCGCCGCCGCCTCCGCAGCATTGGTTCGCCGACGTGCTCGCCGCCGACGGCGGTGTGGTCCGGCTGCGCCCGATCACCCCCGCCGATGCGGAGCCGATGCAGGCCTTCCACGCGGCGTTGTCCGATCGCACCCGCTATCTGCGTTATTTCGGTCCCTATCCGCGGATGACACCGAAGGATCTGTACCGCACCACCCACGTGGACTACCACAATCGGGTGGGGCTGGTCGTCGAGCTGGGGTCGGTGATCATCGCGGTCGGCCGCTACGAACTGCTCACCGATCGCGAAGGCCCCCGCGCGGCCGAGGTGGCGTTCGTCGTCGCCGACGAGCATCAGGGCCGCGGGCTGGGGTCGATTCTGCTCGAGCATCTGGCCGGTGCGGCCGCCGAGAACGACATCGAGACCTTCGTCGCCGAGGTGCTCGCCGAGAACCACACCATGGTCACGGTTTTCCGGGAGGCCGGATACCAGGTGCAGCGCAGTCGCGACGGGTCGGTGTTGCACCTCGAATTCGCCATCGACCCCACCGAAGCGCTGCTGTCGGTGCGGGATTCGCGGGAGCGGGCCTCGGAGGCGCGCAGTGTCGGCAATCTGCTGGCCCCGCGGTCGATCGCGGTCATCGGCGCCACCCCGGCGGCGAGCCGGGTCGGCGGGGCGGTGCTGGCGAATCTGCTGTCCGGCGTGTTCCAGGGCCCGGTGTACCCGGTGAATCCGAACCGGAACTCCGTCCGCGGTGTGCGCGCCTACCCGACCGTGCACGACATCCCCGACGAACTGGATCTGGCGGTGGTCGCCGTACCGGCCGAGGAGATCAAATCCGTCCTCGACGACTGTATGGCCAAGGGGGTCAAAGGCCTGGTCGTGCTGACCGCCGGATTCTCCGAAACCGGGCCGGCCGGCTATCACGCCGAACGCGATCTGGTCGATGCCGCGCGCGGCCACGGCATGCGGGTGGTGGGCCCGAGTGCGCTCGGTATCGCCAACACCGATCCGGCGGTCTCGCTGAACGCCACGCTGGCGCCGGTCCTGCCGGGTCGCGGCCGAGTCGGATTTTTCTGCCAGTCCGGGCCGCTGGGTGCGGCCATCCTGGGTGAGGCGGCCGCGCGCAAGCTCGGCCTGTCGACCTTCGTCTCGGCGGGCAATCGCGCCGATGTCTCCGGCAACGACCTGCTGCAGTACTGGGACACCGATCCCGACACCGACGTCGTACTGCTGTATCTGGAGACGTTCGGCAATCCGCGCAAGTTCTCCCGCATCGCGCGCCGGGTGGCCCGCACCAAGTCGGTGGTGGCGGTGAGTAGCGGCCGCAACGCCGCCAACGTGCCGGTCAGCGGTCTGGAACGGTCGGTGGAACGCGATCTGTTCGCTCAGGCCGGAATCGTGCAGGTCGATGCGATCGCCGAACTGTTCGACTGCGCCATGCTGCTGGCGTATCAGCCGCTGCCCGGCGGTCCGCGGCTCGCGGTGATCGGCAACAGCGCGGCTCTGGGCTGGTTGGCGGTGGACGCGGCGCGCGGGGAGGGACTGGAGGTGGGGGAGCCGACCGATCTGGGGCCGCAGGCAGAACCCGCCGACTACCTGACTGCCGTCGCGAGTGCGATGGATTCCGCCGAGGTCGACGCCGTCATCGTCATCTTCGCGCCGCCGGTACCGGCGGCGGTCACCGCCTTCGCCGAGGCGATCCGGGCCGGCGCGCAGGATGCGGTCAAACCCGTGCTCACCACGTTCGTCGCCGATCACGGAATGCCGAACCTGCTCACCGTGCGCGGTGCCGGCGGCATCGTCGACCGCGGTTCCATTCCGTCCTACCCGGATCCGGAACGCGCGGCGCGGGCGCTGGCCCGGGTGCGGCGGTACGCGGCGTGGCGGACGCGTCCGGCCTCCCTGGTGGTACGGCCGGACGGTCTCGAGGTCGTGCGGGCGCGAGAGCTGGTGGAGCAGTGGATGTCTCGCAGTCCCGACGGGGAGTGGCTCGGTGACCTGGAGGCCGCGGAACTGCTCGCCTGCTACGGCATTCGCGTGGTGGAATTCCGGGAAGCCCACGACCCCGAGGCCGCGGTCGCGGCGGCCGCGGAATTGGGATATCCCGTCGCCGCCAAGGCCACCGGCGAAATGTGGCGCAGCCGGCCCGATTTCACCGGTGTCCGCCTCGATCTGTGGCGCGACACCGCGGTCCGGCGTGCTTATACCGATCTGGCGGAGCTGACCGGCAACGCGGTCGTCCACATCCAGAAGATGGCCACCAAGGGGGTGGGGTGTGTGCTGCGGGTCCAGGACGATCCCTCGTTCGGATCCGTCATCGGATTCGGCCTCTCGGGAACCATCATCGACCTGCTCGGCGACCGCGCCTACCGGGCGCTGCCGCTGACCGAGGCCGAGGCGGTGGAACTGATCGACGCGCCGCGCGCCGCCCCGCTGCTCGACGGGCAGGCCGGATCGGGTCGCACGATCGGCGAGCCGGTGGACAAGAAGGCGTTGGCCGCACTGGCACAACGCATTTCGGCGCTGTGCGACGATCTGCCGGAGGTGCGGGAATTGTCGGTGGAACCGGTGCTGGCCTCACCGGAGGGCGCCGCGATCCTGTACGCGCGGGTGCGGATCGGGCCGGAGCCGAGCCGCTTCGACAACGGGCCGCGCCGCCTGGTGTGAGCCGTCGCGTGCCCGGTCCGCCATACCGCCGTGACCAGCGCCACCGCGGCCGGTCGGGCGACATGGTCGATACTGGCCGTATGCGCGAAGATCAGATCGAGAGCGCTACGGCGCCCCTGCGGGACGATATTCGGTTTCTCGGCGCGATCCTGGGCGAGACCATTCACGATCACGAAGGCCCCGAGGTGTTCGACCTCGTCGAACGGGTGCGGGTCGAGGCCTTCAGGGTGCGGCGGTCGGAAGTGGAACGCAGCGCGGTCGCGGAGATGCTGCGCGATACCGAGTTGCGGGTGGCGATCCCGCTGATCCGGGCGTTCAGCCATTTCCTGCTGCTGGCGAATCTCGCCGAGGACCTGCAGCGCGACCGCCGCCGCGCGGTCCACGTCGCCGCCGGTGAGCCACCGCAGGAATCCAGCCTGGCCGCGACCTATCGGGCTCTCGACCACGCCCGCGTCGACGGCGCGGTCGCCGCGGAGGTGCTCGACGACGCGCTGGTCTCGCCGGTGATCACCGCTCATCCCACCGAAACGCGGCGCCGTACCGTCTTCGACGTCCAGGCCCGCATCACCGAACTGATGCGGCGGCGGGCGCGCTATCGCGAGGACGAACCCGAATACGCGGCGATCGACCACGACATCCGCCGCCAGATCCTCACCCTGTGGCGCACCGCGCTGATCCGCCTCGCGCGGTTGCGGATCTCCGACGAGATCGAGGTCGGATTGCGCTACTACGACCTCACCCTGCTCGAGGTGATTCCGCGCATCAACGCCGGGGTGCGCGAGGCGCTGCGGGCGCGGTGGCCCGGATACGATCTGCTCGCCCGGCCGATCCTGCGGCCCGGTTCCTGGATCGGCGGCGACCGCGACGGCAACCCGAACGTGACGGGCGAGGTGGTGGAACGCGCCACCCGCCGGGCCGCCACGGTGATCTTCGGCCACTATCTGAAAGAGCTTGTCGCGCTGGAGAAGTCGCTGTCGCAGTCGATTCGGCTGGTCGCGATCACCCCGGAGCTGGCCCGGCTGGCCGATGCCGCGGGCGACGATTCACCGCAGCGCGCCGACGAACCGTATCGTCGCGCGATCCGCGGCATCCGGCTTCGGGTGGCCGCGACCGCGCAGCGCGCCCTCGGCTCGGCGGCCGAATTCCCCTCGGTACTCGAACTGCCGGGTGAGCAGCTCGCCCGCGTCGCTCCGTACGAGGGCCCGGCGCAGCTGCTGGACGAGCTGAACACCATCGACGCCTCCATGCGCGAATCCGGTGACGGCCTGCTGGCCGACGACCGCTTGGCCGCACTGCGCGGAGCGGTGGAGACGTTCGGATTCCACCTGCAGGGCTTGGACATGCGCCAGAACTCGGAGGTGCACGAGCAGGTCGTGGCCGAACTGCTGGCGTGGTCGGGAGTGCACCCGGATTACGGCAGCCTCTCCGAACCGGAGCGTGTCGAGCTGCTGGCACAGGAATTGAGTACGCGCCGCCCGCTGCTGGGCCCGCACGCCCGGCTCAGCGAACTCGCCACCAAGGAATTGGGTGTGGTTCGTGCGGCCCGGGCCGCGATCGACGCGCTGGGGCCCGATACCGTGCCCAACTACATCATCAGTATGTGCACCTCGGTCAGCGACATGCTCGAGGCGGCGCTGCTGTTGAAAGAGGCGGGAATTCTCGACCCCGGCGACGAACAGACTCCACCCCACTCCCCGGTCGGGGTGGTTCCGCTGTTCGAGACGATCGACGATCTGCGCGGTGGTGCGGCGACTTTGGCCGCGGCACTGGAGGTTCCGGCGTACCGCCGGCTGGTCGCCGCCCGCGCGATGGCGCAGGAGGTGATGCTCGGCTATTCCGACTCCAACAAGGACGGCGGATATCTGGCGGCGAACTGGGCGTTGTACCGCGCCGAACTGGATCTGGTGGAAACCGCGCGCAAGACCGGAATTCGGTTGCGGCTGTTCCACGGCCGGGGCGGGACTGTCGGCCGCGGCGGCGGCCGCAGCTACGACGCGATCCTCGCCCAGCCGGTGGGCGCGGTGCGTGGTTCGCTGCGCCTGACCGAACAGGGTGAGGTGATCTCCACCAAGTACGCCGAATCCGGTTCGGCCCACCGCAATCTGGAATCGCTGGTCGCCGGAACGCTGGAATCGTCACTGCTGGATGTCGAGGGGTTGGGGTCCGGCGCCGAGGCGGCCTACGAAGTCTTCGAGGAGCTCGCGGACGCGGCGCGCGAGGTCTACGCGCGGCTGGTGCACCGGACGCCCGGCTTCGTCGACTACTTCCGGGCTTCCACGCCGATCGCGGAGGTCGCCGACCTCAATCTCGGCAGCCGGCCGGCCTCGCGCAAGCCCACCAATTCGGTGTCGGACCTGCGGGCCATTCCCTGGGTGATGGCGTGGAGCCAGTCGCGGGTGATGCTGCCGGGCTGGTACGGCACCGGCAGCGCCATCCAGGAGTGGGCCGGTACGGATTCCGAGCGCTGGGATACCCTGCGCGATCTGTATCGGCGGTGGCCGTTCTTCCGCACCGTGATGTCCAATCTGGCGCAGGTGATGGCCAAGGCGGATATGGATATCGCCGCCAGCTACGCGGAACTGGTCGAGGATGCGACGTTGCGCGCCACCATCTTCGGCATGATCCGCGACGAGTTCGACCGCACCGTGCAGGTGCACGCGGCGATCACCGGCAGCGATCAGTTGCTCTCGGACAATCCCGCGCTGGCCGAATCCATTCGTAATCGCTTCCCGTATCTGGAACCGCTGAACCAGATGCAGGTAGATCTGCTGCGGCGCAGGCGCGCCGGGGACGAATCGGAATTGGTCGAGCGCGGCATCCTGCTCACCATGAACGGCCTGGCCACCGCCCTGCGCAATTCGGGATAACCGGCCGATTCGCCCGCGGCCGCAAGGGGATTCGCACACAGAGTCAGGGCGGATCGATACAGCACGCCGGCCGACGGATGTGCCCCGGAGGGGGAAAGGGCACACCGGCGTCGGCCGGCGCAGCGGAGGTGACCACGCTATCCGGTCACCGGGATGGTGCTGGGCCGGATTCCGGGCGGCCCAGCGTCTGTGTGACCTAGCTGGCGTAGGCGCGCAGGCGGTCCGCCCGCTCACCCTTGCGGAGCTTGGCCATGACTTCGCGCTCGATCTGGCGCACGCGCTCACGCGAGAGACCGAACAGTTTGCCGATCTGGTCGAGAGTGCGCGGCTGGCCGTCGTCGAGGCCGAAGCGCAGCCGGATGACCTGCTGTTCGCGCTCGTCCAGGGTGGCCAGCACACTGCGCACGTCGCGGTGCATAAGCCCGGCGATGACGGCGCTCTCCGCGGAGGTCGCCTCCGAATCCTCGATGAAGTCGCCCAGCGGGGCTTCCTCGTCGTTGCCGACCGGCATGTCCAGGCTCACCGGGTCGCGGCTGTGGTCGAGCAGATCGGCGATCTTCTCCACCGGAATACCCGACTCGGCCGACAGTTCCTCGTCACTGGCCTCGCGGCCGAGCTGCTGATGCAGTTCCCGCTTGATCCGGGCGAGCTTGTTGACCTGTTCCACCAGATGCACGGGGAGGCGGATGGTGCGGCTCTGATCGGCCATACCGCGGGTGATGGCCTGACGGATCCACCAGGTGGCGTAGGTGGAGAACTTGAATCCCTTGGCGTAGTCGAACTTCTCCATCGCGCGGATCAGTCCCAGGTTGCCTTCCTGGATCAGGTCCAGCAGCGGCATGCCGCGGCCGGTGTAGCGCTTGGCCAGCGATACGACCAGGCGGAGGTTGGCCTCCAGCAGATGCTGGCGGGCGGCCTGGCCGTCGCGGACCAGGATCGCCAGATCCCGCTTGCGGGTCGCCGAGAGCCGCTTGCCGGTCTCCAACAGGTGTTGGGCATAGAGGCCCGCCTCGATGCGCTTGGCCAATTCGACCTCGTCGGCGGCCGTGAGCAGCGCGGTCTTACCGATCCCGTTCAGGTACACGCGTACCAGGTCGGCTGCGGGGCTCTGGGCGTCGAGGTCCGAATCGATGGCGCGCACTCCAGTGGTGGCGGGGCTTGTCATGACTTGCCTCCTGTCGGTGGTGTCTCACTCCGAACAACGGACCCGACACTGGGAAAGTTCCCCGCCTTGGCGCCGATAAACCGTGCTGAGCTGCGGCTTTCACATCCTCCGTCTGAGAAGTTCTTAAGAAGGGAACTCCGGGAACAGGGGGGAGGACGCGGGCGCGCGCCCGGCGTCGGTTGCGGTCGCGTCGAGTTCTTCCGGTGTGATCAGTCCGTGCCGGACCAGTCCGGTGACCGCCGACAACGCGTCGGCTCGGAATTGCGGTGTTGCGGTGTCGCCGGTGTGGCCGATCGCGAGCAATTCGACCAGTTCTTCCAACGGCAGTCCGCCGGGCCGCATTCCCGCGAGCAGCGCCGCCAGAGTGTCGTCGATCTCGTGCTGCCAGCGCGGACCGTCACCCCGATGCAGCCGGACCACGCGCTCCTGCCAGCCCTCGGCGCCCGGCAGCAGGACGCGTTCGAGCGCCGTCGCGGCGTCGACGGTGAACCGCGCACGCCAGGCGACATCGTTGTCCGCCAGGACCGTGCGCAGCCACGCCGAGCGGCGGAAGTAGGCCGGTGCCTCCGCGCCGAGCGGGTCGTCGAAACCATGGGTGAGATCCTCGGCGAGCACTTCGGTCGGCCCGTCGATCGCGCGCAGATAGACGAAGCCGAAACCGATACCCTCCACCTTCGCCGCATCGAAGGCGGCCAGCCACTGTTCGGCCCGCTGCTGGGCCTCGGGATCGCGCGGATCGAGGCCGGCATCGCGCAGCCACGTGCCGACATACAGCGCCGGATCGGCCACATCGCGCTGCACGATCCAGGCGTCGACCCCGTGGTCGGGCAGCCAGCTCGCCACCCGGGTCCGCCAGTCGGCACCGCCGGCGTGCACCCAGGAGGCGAGCATCGCCGCGGTGCCGCCCGGATTCAGCATCCCGGGCGCCTGGGAGACGACCAGTTCGCTGGCGCCGTCCAGGGCCAGCCCCGAATCGCGGTAGGTGTGCTCGATCCGGGCCGGCCCGACCACGAACGGAGGATTGGCCACCACCTGATCGAAGCGGCGCCCGGCCACCGGCTCGAACCACGAGCCTTCGGCGAATTCGATCTCCAGGTCGTTGAGCGCGGCGGTCGCCTCGGCCAGCCACAGCGCCCGGCTGCTGACGTCGGTGCCGGTCACCGTCTTCGCATAGCCCGCGGCGTGCACCGCCTGCACACCGCAGCCGGTGCCGAGATCCAGGACCGATCCGACGGGTTCGGTCGGTGTGGCGCGTAGCAGCGACAGCGACGCCTGTCCCACGCCCAGGACGTGGTCGGCGCTGAGTGTGCGGCGCCGCATCGAGTCGTCGAGATCCGACAGTACCCAGCGGGTGCCCGATCCCAGGTCAAGTGGGCGCAGGTCCAGGGCGGCGCGGATCGAGTCACCGTCGCGCTCGAGCAGACCGGCGGCGACGGCTCGGTCGAGGTCGAGCGGCGCGAAGGCCGCGGCCACCTCCCGTTCGGGCAGGGCGTCACCGAGCAGCAGCAGCCGGATCAGCGTGCCGAGTTCACCGGCCTCGCGCGCGGCCCGGCGCACCGGTACCGGTTCGGAGCGCCCCAGAGCGGTGTGGGCGTCGGCGCCGATGGCCTCGAGCACGGTGTCGGCGTCGTAGCGGACCCGGGTCAGCGCGGTGCGCAGCGCGGGTGCGAGGGCGGTGAGCAGGGAGGCGGTGGTCCGGTCGGCAGGCACACGAGAACTCTGCCACCTGATACGAGGTGCCGTACTCGCCGGGTCCGGGCAGGTCGCCCGCGTCGTTCAGCCGTCGATGGACCGATGCTGTCCCGATTCGAGCGCTTTCGCCGCCCGGCGCTCGTCCCAGCGGCTGGGCTCGTCCTTGCTGCGCGGCGGCCGGTCGTTCGCGATGAGGACGGCGATCCAGGGCAGCGGGATGGAGACGCCGATGATGGCCAGGGAGATCAGCGCGTTGCTCCACAGGCCGTAGGCCGCCGCCGCCAGCACCAGGCAGGGAATGCGGAAGCCCATCAGGATCATGTAGCGCTTGACGCGGGCGCGGTGCTGCTGCTCCAGGGAGGGCGCGGCCTCGGTGATCAACACCGGATGCTTGTCCTCCCCGGGGAAATATCCGGTCGAGGCGCGGGTGGGCCGGGGGATCGAACCGGGAGGCCGGCGCTCGAACGTCGCGCCCGATGGCCGCGGATCGTCCGCCGGCACCGAAACCTCCGGGCCCTCGGCGGCGTTCGCGGAGCCGCTGGGCTCGGCCGCGCGTGCGTCCTCGCGCTCCGAACCGACCCGTCCGGGGCCCGACGTCCGGGACTCGGGCGGTAGGTCGGAGGAGTCGCCGTCACGCTGCATACGTCGAGTCTTCCACTCCGCATGATCGAATGCACACGCGCCTTCGGCCGCGCGAGCACCGCCGGGCCGCGGGGTATTCGATGAGGTTGGCGACACCCGCTCACCACCCTCGCGTGGCGATGGCAGAATCGATGGGGTGAGCACCGACACCCTGGTTCGTCCGGATACGACCACCGACGAGACGACCGACAGCGATACTCCGAAATTCTTCCACTACGTGAAGAAGGACAAGATCGCCGAAAGTGCCGTCATGGGTACCCATGTGGTGGCGCTGTGCGGCGAAGTGTTCCCGGTGACGCGCTCGGCCAAGCCCGGCTCGCCGGTCTGCCCGGACTGCAAGCGCATCTACGAAATGATGAAGAAGGACTGAGCCGCAGCAGCGACCGAGCGGCCGCTTGCGGCTGTCTCCTCCGTCTGCGCCCACGCCCGTCCCGCTTGTGTGATCATTGTTCTCTCTGACGAGAACAATGTTTTCCGCGAGGTGGGCACTACATGAAAATCGCGACGTCCCGGTGGTTGCGCACCGTCTCCTGCCTCGTGGCGGCACTCGTGACGGCTGACGCCTTCTCGACCGCGACCACCGCCCAGGCCGGCGAACCTGCGAACGTCGCGGCGCGGCCGTCGCCGGGATGTTCGGCGCCGCATCCCACCGGCACCTCGAACGAGAGTTTCGCGGGGGCCGGGAAATCCGGGACCTACCTTCTCGACGTCCCCGCCGCCACCGCACCGCTGCCGCTGGTCGTCGATCTGCACGGCTATCTGGAACCGGCCGCACTCGAGTACGCTGGCACCGGCCTGGGTTCCTTCGGCATGGCGAACGGATTCGCGACGGTCACGCCGCAGCTGGACGAATCCGGTGTGCCGCGATGGGATTTCGGTGAGCACAGCGCCGATATCGCCTACCTGTCCGAATTGCTGACCCACGTCGAGGCCACCCGGTGCGTGGACGAACGCCGCGTCTATGTGACCGGGCTGTCGATGGGGGCCTTCACCACCTCGTCGCTGGCATGTCAGCTCGCGGATCGCATCGCCGCGGTGGCGCCGGTGGCCGGACTGCAGGACTTCGCGTGGTGCGATCCGGCTCGGGCCGTCCCGATGGTCGCCTTCCACGGCACCGAGGATCCGATCGTCGCCTATACGGGCGGTGTCGGTCCCAATGCGAAATATCTGCCCTCGGCCGACGGAACCGGGTCGGCTCAGCGCGGCGATACGCGGCCGAGCGGTGTCGATGGACCCGGACCGGCGAGCATCCCCGATCAGGCGGCGGCGTGGGCGCGGCGCGAAGGATGCGGAACGCAACCGGACCGGCAGCAGGTCACCCCCGACGTCGTGCGCTACACCTATCCGTGCCCGGAGCAGACGGCCGTGCAGTTGTACGCGGTACTAGGCGGCGGGCACACGTGGCCGGGCACCGCGTCGGTGATCTCGCCGGAACCGCTGGTCGGCCGTACTACGACGGCGATCAGCGCGAACCGGATCATCTGGGACTTCTTCCGCGACCATCCGTTGCCCGGCGCCGGGAAGTAGGCGACGCGTCGAACGGCACCCAGCGAGCGGGCCGGCTGCCGGCATCCGTCGACGGCTCGATCGTCTCCGGTGCGGTTAGCCGGCGGGGCGGATCCGGCCGCGATCGAGGACGGTCGGTGGGCGGGTGTCGGCGCGGTGGGCGGAACCACCGGCGGGGTCGTCGGACTGCCCGGTCGTCGGCGAGGCTTCCGAATGCTGCGCGTGTTGCGGCTTCGCGGTTCCCGGGTCATCGGGCTGCGTCCACGGCAGATCGGCGGGTGGCTCGGCGTCGCCGCGCACGGTCTCGTTCTCGTCGTGGTGTCCGTCGTGCCGGTGCTTGCGCCGGGCCCACCACTGTTTGAACTGTTCGAACCGGGTCGCGCGGGCCGGCCAGAACTCCTGCACGGTGGCGTTGAATTCCGCGCCCAGGATCACCGCGAAGGCCAGGAAGAACGTGAAGAGCAGGAAGGCGATCGGCGTCGCGAGAGCCCCGTAACTGACGCCGGCGCGCGCCGCGTAGGTCAGGTAGCGGCGCAGGATGTCGCTGGCCGCCATGAAGAAGATGCCGGCCACCAGCGCTCCCCCGAAGAGCCGATGCCACGGCAGCGACCGGTGCAGGGCCAGCTTGTACAACGTGGTCAAGCCGACGATGAGCAGCAGTCCGGCCGCCGGATAGTAGAAGGTGTCGATCAGGCGTAATCCGGGTTCGCGCCAGTCCGGCGGCAGCGTGCGGCCGATCAGGGTCGGGCCCAACGCCACCAGCGGCAGCACGAACACGGCCGCCACCAGGAACAGCAGATACAACCCGAGCGCGAAGATGCGCTGCCAGACCGGATGGCGGGCATCGGCCTGCCCGTGTGCGGCGACGATGGAATCGACGAAGGTCGCCATGGCCGAGGACCCCGCCCACAGCGACAGCACGAATCCCACCGAGACCACCGCCCCGCGGCCACGCTGCAGTACGTCGCGCACGGTCGGCGCGATCATCTCGTCGACGACGTTGGCGCTGAACAGATTGCGGCTGAAGCTGACGATCTTGCCCTCGACGATGTGGACGGTGTCGGGGCCGAACAGGCCGCCGACGTAACCGATACAACCCAGCAGTCCGAGCAGCAGCGGCGCCAGCGACAGGGTCTGCCAGAACGCGGCGGCGGCCGATTTGGCGAAGATCGAATCGCTCCACGCCTTGTCGGCGACCCGTGCGATCACCTGCCAGATGCGCCGGAGCACGGCCATGACTCGGCCGCGCAGCCGCTGCCAGGAGCGCGCCGCGCCGGAGGTCGAGGCCGGTCGGTCGGAACACATCGTGAGTACAGCATTGCCCACCGGTGGCCCGACGGCAGCAACAGGAGGTGAACGTGTCGTAAGTGTTCTGCCGCACAGGCCCGCGGTGATCTGCGAGGTGAGCCGGGCCGCCGCCGGATTCGTGGCGGATGAGGTGGTGTCGAATTGGCTAGGTGTCGGTGCCGGTCGCTACTGTCTGTCGAGTGACTTCGGGTGGTGGCGGTTCGTTACGAGCATGGCAGCGCAGGGCACTCACCAGATATCTGACGACCAAACCACGTGACTTCCTGGCCGTGGCCACGCCCGGGGCGGGTAAGACCACGTTCGCGCTGCGGCTGGCGACCGAACTGCTCACCGACCGCACCGTCGACCAGGTCACCGTGGTCGCGCCGACCGAACATCTCAAGCACCAGTGGTCGGCGGCGGCGGCGCGGATCGGCATCCAGCTGGATTCGAACTTCTCCAACAGCACCGGAGGCACCTCCGGCGATTTCCACGGCGTCGTGGTCACCTACGCCCAGGTCGCCTCGCATCCGTTCAAGCATCGGGTGCGGACCGAGAATCGCCGGACGCTGGTGATTCTCGACGAGATCCACCATGCGGGTGACGCCAAGAGCTGGGGTGATGCGGTAGCCGAGGCGTTCGGCGACGCCACCCGCCGCTTGGCGCTGACCGGTACCCCCTTCCGCAGTGACGATTCGCAGATTCCGTTCGTCAACTACGAACCGGACGAATCCGGATTTCCGCGGTCGAGTGCCGACTACACCTACGGCTATTCCGAGGCCCTGGCCGACGGCGTCGTGCGGCCGGTGGTCTTCCTCGCCTATTCCGGTGAGGCGCAATGGCGCGACAGCGCGGGGGAGGAGTACTCCGCCCGGCTGGGCGAGCCGCTGAGCGCCGAACAGACCGCGCGCGCCTGGCGCACGGCCCTCGATCCGGCCGGCGACTGGATGTCGAAGGTGCTGACCGCCGCCGACACCCGGCTGCGGCAGTTGCGCGCCACCGGCATGCCCGACGCGGGCGGCCTGGTGATCGCGACCGATCAGGAGAAGGCCCGCGATTACGCCGAACTGCTGGAACATATTTCGGGCAGCAAACCGGCGGTGGTCCTTTCCGACGACCCCACCTCCTCCCAGCGCATCGGGGAGTTCAGCAACACCACCGACCCGTGGATGGTCGCGGTGCGCATGGTGTCCGAAGGTGTGGACGTGCCGCGCCTGGCCGTCGGCGTCTACGCCACCAGCGCCTCGACTCCGCTGTATTTCGCCCAGGCCATCGGCCGTTTCGTGCGTGCGCGCCGGACCGGGGAGACTGCGAGCGTCTTCCTGCCGTCGGTGCCGGTGCTGCTCGATCTGGCCGCCCAGCTCGAGGTGCAGCGCGACCACGTCATCGGCAAACCGCATCGGGAGAAGGACGCCCTCGACGACGAACTGCTGATCGACGCCAACAAGCAGAAGGACGAACCGGGCGAGGAGGAACGCGCCTTCGTCGCGCTGGCGGCCGATGCCGAACTGGATCAGGTGATCTACGACGGCGACTCGTTCGGTACCGCGACGTTCTCCGGTAGCGACGAGGAGGCCGACTACCTCGGCATTCCGGGCCTGCTGGACGCCGATCAGATGCGCGCGCTGCTGCGCGACCGCCAGACCCGCCAGATCCGCGAACGCAGCGCCGCTGTCTCGGTGGCCGAGGCGCCCGATGCCGGCCCGTCCGCGGCGGCCGCGGCCGAACGCGTCGCGACCGCCGATCGGCTGGGGGAGTTGCGGCGCGAACTCAACTCGCTGGTCGCCATGCATCATCACCGCACCGGTAAGCCGCACGGGGTGATCCACGGCGAGCTGCGGCGCGAATGCGGCGGGCCGCCGACAGCGCTGGCGACCGCCGATCAGCTGTCCCAGCGCATCGCGGCACTGCGGCGCATGTAGTCGCAGCTGCGTCGGGGTGGCGAAAAGTCCTGGCCCGCAGCGTTTTCCGAAACGGACCGGGTGCTTCAGCGCTGTTCGGCGGGGGCCGATTCCGGCCAGACTTGCAGCGCCCGGTCGATGGTCCGGCCGAGCCGGTGCAGGTCCACGCCGTCACCGGCCTGCACCGACAGTCCGAACAGCACGGCGGTGTAGAAATCGGCGAGACCGTCGATGTCGGTGTCGGCCGGCAGATCCCCGTCGTGGATGCCGCGCTCGAGGCGCTGCCGCACCGCTTCGGTGGTGTGGCGACGGCGTTCGGCGAGCAGATCCCGGACGGCGCCGTGGCGCGGGCCCGCCGTATTGCCCGCGACCACCACCAGACATCCGCGCGGTGTGGCGGGGTCGCAGTAGGCGGCCGCGTTGTCGCGCAGCATCGCCTCGACGGCCGCGCGCGCGGTCGGCGCGGTCGCGAGCGCGCGGGCGGTGTATCCGCCTTCGGTGCGGCCGTAGAGTTCGACGGCTTCGCGGAACAGTTGCTCCTTACATCCGAAGGCGGCGTACAGACTGGGGGAATTGATCCCCATCGCGGACGTCAGATCGCTCATCGCGGCGCCTTCGTAGCCGTGTTCCCAGAACACTTCCATGGCGCGCCGCAGCGCGATGTCGCGATCGAATCCGCGCGGTCGTCCGCGTTCGGCCATCGAATCCTCTTTCTGTGTCGATCACTAAATATATCTCTTGACGACCGTCAGCCGAGCTGCTTGTCTATTTCTGTATTGATCGACACAGAATTGGAGTGCAGATGAGCGAGTCGACCACCGTGGCTCTCGTGACCGGAGGAAGCCGGGGCATCGGCGCCGCGATCGCGCGGCGCCTGGCCGCCGACGGCATGGATGTGGCGCTGACCTACCGAGGCGCGGCCCAGGCGGCCGAGGCGGTAGCCGCCGATATCCGGGGTCTCGGGCGGCGCGCGATCGCGGTGCAGGCCGACAGTGCCGATGCCGCGCAGGTCGTCGCGGCGGTCCATCGCACCGCCGCGGAACTGGGTGGCGTCGACATCCTGGTCAACAACGCGGGCATCTTCCCGGCCAAGCCGTTCACCGATTTCACCGTTGCCGAGATCGACGAGGCGCTGCACATCCACGCCCGGGCCGCTTTCGTCGCGGCACAGACCGCACTGGCGTACATGGATCGCGGCGGGCGCATCATCAGCATCGGGTCGAACCTGTCCGAACGCGCGTTGTTCGAGGGTTTGACGCTCTACAACCTCAGCAAATCCGCACTGAACGGATTCACTCGAGCGCTCGCGCGAGAACTGGGCCCGCGCGGGATCACGGTCAACCTGGTACAGCCGGGCTCGACCGACACCGATATGAATCCGGCCGCGTCGTCGCACGCCGAGAACCAGCTACGGCATTCGGCGCTCGGCCGCTTCGGCGAGGCCGACGACGTGGCGGGTGTCGTCGCATTCCTCGCCGGCCCGTCCGGCGCCCGCCTGACCGGTGCGACCCTCACCGTCGACGGCGGCACCAACGCGTGACATCCTGTCGTGCGCGCCGGTGAAAAACGTTGCGGGGTCTAGAGAATCGAGCGAGGTCCACCGCGCGGGCGGGACGTCCGCCGCGCCGGTCTCCTCCGCGCCGCCGGACCGGTAGCCCTGCAGATCCAAGGACAGCCAGGGGTTCTCGTCCACGGCTCGGGCGAGGGCGTAGCAGCCGGCCAGCAGGTGCAGGCAGCGTGGGTTGCGGGCCGAACAGGAGCAGTCGGTCGCAGCGAGCCGCGGTATCGGAGCCAAGCCGGCGGCGGTGAGGGTGGCGTGCACCTCATCGGTGAGCTGGACCAGCTGCGCGGGGATGTGCTCGGCCATGGCGCTCACCACGGACGCCGGCAGCGGTGCGATCTCCAGCAGCGTCACCGATGCCTGCCCGCCACGGTGGATGTGCGCCGAGACCGTGGTGCCGTCGATTGTCAGGTGAACGCCGCCGTTGCGGGCGATGCTGCGTGCGCGGGGCAGCAGCGGCTCGGGACGTGCCGTCCGGATCGGCTCCGCCAGCCGCACCCAGCCCATACCCCACGGCGTGTAACCGAATTCGTTGTCGGGCATGTCAATTGCCTCGCTTCCGGCGCAGTACGGCGAGCAAGTGGTCGTCGTCCAACCGGGCCAGCCGGGCGACCGCCGAACGTCCGTCGCCGGCGCCGAGTCCGGCCAGCGCTGATTTGCGATCGTGCATACCGGCGATATGTTCCTCGACGGTGGTGGCGCTGGTCAGTGTGGTGATCGTGACCGGGCGGGTCTGCCCGATGCGGTGCGCGCGGTCCGAGGCCTGCGCCTCGACCGCGGGATTCCACCAGCGGTCGAAGTGCACCACGTCCGCGGCGCGGGTCAGGGTCAGGCCGGTCCCGGCGGCCCGCAGGCTCAATATCAGGATCGGCGGGCCGTCGGCGCTCTGGAAAGCGGTGACGATCGCATCGCGCTCGCTCTGCGACAGACCGCCGTGGAACATCGGCGCCTCGACTCCGAATCGCTCGGCGCAGTGGCGTGCCAGCAACTCCCCGGTGCGCCGGTATTGGGTGAAAACCAGTGTCGGGCAATCCAGTTCGAGGTTGTTGGCGAGGATATCGAAGCAGACGTCGAACTTTCCGCTGCGGCCGGTGAGTTCGTCGAGATCGCCGGTGACCAGCCCGGGATGGTTGCACACCTGCTTCAGGGCGGTCAGCGCGGCCAATACGCGCGCGTTGCGTTCGGCGCCCACGCCGAATCCGTCGGCCTCGGCGCGGCCGAGCAGCTCGTCGTAGAGACGCTGTTGTTCCGCGGTCAGATCGCAGACCAGGTCGGTGTGGATCTTCGGCGGCAAGGTCGCGGCCACCTGAATCTTGCGGCGGGCCAGCACGATCGGCTCGATGGTGTCGTGCAGCCGCTGCACGGCCGCGGTGGAACCCTCCTCGATGGGACGGACGAAGCGCCGCCGGAACTGCGCCTTGTGGGTGAACGCCGCGGGTGTGACCAGATTGAGCAGCGCCCACAGTTCGTCGAGATGGTTCTCCACGGGCGTGCCGGTCAGGGCGACCCGCGCTCGCGCGGACACGGCGCGCGCGGCGCGCGAGACCTGCGTGCGGGGATTCTTCAGCACTTGCGCCTCGTCGAATATCGCGGTGGCCCAATCGATATCGGCCAGTGCCGGTCCGTGGCCGCGCAGCGTCGGATATCCGGTGACGAGCACCGCATCGGGTCCGGGCTCGCCGAGTTCGCCGCCGCGCCAGGCGAGTGGGCGCAGTCCGGGCGCGAAGCGAGTGATCTCGTGGATCCAGTTGCCGACCAGCGAGGTCGGACAGACCACGAGTTGCGGGCCGGACTCGGCGTGTCCGAGGAGAAAGCCGATGGCCTGCACGGTCTTTCCCAGTCCCATCTCGTCGGCGAGCACCGCGCCGCCGTGGTCGGCGGTCGTCCGGTGCAGCCAGGAGATCCCGCGCGCCTGATAGGGCCGCAACCGCGCACGGAGTGGTTCGCGCAACGCCCGCGCGATGTCCTCGGTCTCGCGGTAGGCCCGCACCGCCCGGTCGGCGGAGACGATCGCGGTCGCCGCGGCATTGGGTACGGCGTGGGCGGCGGCGGGTAACAGCTCCGGCCCGCCGGCCTCTCGTGCGACGCGCTGCCAGGCCGACAGTGACGAACCGGCGCGGGCCACGTCGACCGCGCCGAGCTGATCGGCGTCGACGACGGCGCAGGTGACCTCGCTCACTCCGATCGTGGTGCCGTCGGGATCCGGGAGGGCGAGCCGGACGGTATCGCGCACACCGGGCGGCGGAGCTTCGGTCGCCGCGGCGCCCCAGTGCCACAGGGCGAACGCATGGCGGTCGGGCAGATAGGTGGCGTGTGTCGTGTGCAGAGGACCCTCGCTTATCTACGTATAGTGTACGGAGTATTATAACCCCGTACAGTGTAATGAGATTTCCGAGGAGTGTTGTGGCTCAGAAATCCGCCTCCGACCGGGCGCGGCAGGTGATCGCCCTGCTGTGGCGCCGCGAACTTCCGGCCCGTCCGGGGATGCGCGGGCCGAAGCAGACGGTCGAGGTGGACGAGGTGATTCGCACCGCGATCCGGATCGCCGACCGCGACGGTTACAGCGCGGTATCCATCCGAGCGGTGGCGACGGCGCTCGGGCTGGGGCCGATGAGTCTCTATACCTACGTCCCCGACAAGCAGGCGCTGATCATCGCGATGGTCGACTGGGTGGCCGGCGAGGACACGCCGCTCGACCCGGCCGCGCCCCTGCGCGAGCGTCTGGCGGCCATTGCTCGCGGTGTCCGCGCGGAACTGCTCACCCACCCGTGGCTACTGGAGGTACCGCCGTGGCGGCTGGATCTGGGTCCGGGGCGGATGCGACGTTACGAACGGCAGTTGAGCGCGCTGGAAGGGGCGGGGCTGTCCGATGTCGACATGGACCGGACCATTGCCGCGCTGTCGGATTTCGCGACCGGCAATGCTCGCACGGCGGTCGCGGCCCGGCGCGGCGCCGAGGAGATGAGCGATGCGCGCTGGTGGGAGGCGTACGGGCCGGTGCTCACCGAGGCCATGACGGGGCAGTCGTTTCCGCTCGCGGAGCGGGTGGGCGCCGCGGTAGGGGAGCAGTATCAGGCGCCCGGAGATCCGGACGGCGCCTTCGAGTACGGACTGGCCCGCCTGCTGGACGGGCTGACATCCCGGCACCTGTGATCGGAGGTTCTGTGATCCGAGACACGAAAAAGGGCGGCCCGGAGGCCGCCCTTGGCTGACAGGGGACGTGAGGAGCCGGCCTTACAGTGCCGGTGCCGACTCGGTATCGATGACTGCCTCCAGTTCGCGCAGGCGCTCCATGTGCTCGTTCGCGTGGTGCTGGCAGAAGAGCAACTCGCCACCGGCGGGAAGTGTCGCGCGCACGCGCGCGGCCGCACCGCAGCGGTCGCAACGATCGACCGCAGTCAGTGGGGTGCTTGTCAGTGTTCCTGGCATGACTCCTCCGTCCTGGCTCCCGGCGCAGAAAGCCGTTTGCCTGGTGTGGGGCCCGCGGTCCCTTCCGCGGGCTCGCTACCGCTACTTCCCAGCAGTGGCTGATGACTACTCTGTCAGACGTTCGGGACGGGGGCTTTGTTCCCGAAGATGTTTGTATGTGTTTTCCCTAACATGACCAGGTATTTCGCTGTGGGCGAACACCATGACCATCCTTGGGAACCTCGGTTCACCACCTGTGGTTCAACACTTCGGAAAAAGGCCGATCCAGTTGTCTGCTCGCAGATTACCCGCGCCCACCGACAATCAACCGCTCAATCAAACGTCCGCTTCGTTCCGTTCGGCGGGTCGCGCGCGCCACGCTGGGTATGGTGCAGCCGTGACTGCCGACAACGTTGCCCCCGCCGCCTCGAATACCGAAAACACCAACGGGCGCATGCTGGTTCATCTCTGTACGCCCGCGGAGTGGGAGCAGGCGCAGCGAATCGGCGAACGGGTGGCACCCTCGCTCGAGGCCGAGGGGTTCCTTCATCTGTCCGCACCGCATCAGGTGCATCTGCCGGCGAACCGGTTGTTCGCCGGGTGCGACGATATGCTGCTGCTCTGGGTCGACGTCACCCGCCTGAGCGCGCCGCTGCGCTGGGAGCCGGGCGTGGCCGACGACCCGGGTTCGATGCGCTTTCCGCACCTCTACGGCCCGCTTCCCGTCACGGCGGTGGTGCGCACCAGTTACTATGGCCCTGATGAAAAAGGGACATTTCCGGCACTCACCGCGGATCCGGCTCAGTGGCCGGCTTCTCGAAGTGCTTGATCTAGGCTGGATTTCGTGAACGTCGATGTGACACAGCTGCCCGGAATTGGCGTCCGTAAGGACTTCGAGGCGCGGTCCGGGCGCCGGATCGGAGTTGTCGCGCATCGTGACGGTGGTATCGATCTCATCGTCTCCAAGCACGACGATCCCGACGACTGCGCCGCCCAGGTGCCGCTGACCGTCGACGAGGCGGCCGTACTCGCCAATCTGCTGGGCGCACCGCAGCTCGTGGAGAAGCTCAAGGACGATCATCGCGATCTGCCGGGCATCACCACCCGCCAGCTCCCGATCGGTGACGAATCGCCGTATTCGGGGCGTGCGCTCGGCGACACCCGCATGCGCACCCGCACCAAGGCGTCGATCGTCGCCGTGATGCGGGCCGGGCAGATCTACCCCTCGCCCGGTCCGGACTTCGTGCTCGTGGCGGGCGACCTGCTGGTCGTGGTCGGAACCCCGCAGGGCCTCGACGAGGCGCTCGAGATTCTGACCGGCGGGTGAGCCGGTGGAGTCGACCGCACTAGCCCTGTTCGAGCTCGGAGCGGTCCTGTTCGCCCTCGGTGTCCTGGGGCGTGTCGCAGGGCGTTTCGGCATGTCCCCGATCCCGCTCTACCTCCTCGGCGGCCTGGCCTTCGGTGACGGCGGTGTGCTCACCGTCAAGGCCGCCACCGAATTCGGCCATCTCGCAGGCGAAATCGGCGTCGTGCTGCTGCTGTTGCTGCTGGGCCTGGAATACACCGCGCCGGAACTGGTCTCGGGCATGCGCAAGTCCTGGCTCGCGGGTCTGCTCGACATCGTGCTGAACGCCACGCCCGGCGCGGTGGTGGCGCTGCTGCTCGGCTGGGGGCCGACCGGCGCGATCACCCTGGCCGGCGTCACCTACATCTCGTCCTCCGGCATCGCGGCGAAGGTGCTCAACGACCTCGGACGGCTCGGTAACCGGGAGACGCCGGTCGTGCTGTCGGTTCTGGTGTTCGAGGATCTGGCGATGGCGATCTATCTGCCGATCCTGACCACCATCCTGGCCGGTGTCGGCTGGCTGGCCGGGCTACGGTCGTTGGCGCTCGCCTTGCTCGTGATCGCGATCGTGCTGGTTATCGCGCTGCGCTACGGGCGCTTCGTGTCCTCGATCGTGGACAGCAAGGATCGCGAGGTGTTCCTGCTGCAGTTGCTGGGGGCCGCGCTGCTGGTCGCGGGCCTCGCCTCCGCGCTGAACGTCTCGGCCGCGGTCGGCGCGTTCCTGCTGGGTATCGCGATCTCCGGATCCACCGCGCAGAGCGCCGCGAAACTCCTGGAACCGCTGCGGGATCTGTTCGCCGCCATCTTCTTCGTGGCCTTCGGCCTCAACACCGATCCGCACAAGATCCCGCAGGTCCTCGGCTGGGCGGTGCTGCTGGCCGTGATCACCACGCTGACCAAGATCGGAACCGGGTGGTTCGCGGCCAAGCGGCAGGGCATCGGACGGCTCGGTCGTGCGCGCGCCGGCGCCGCCCTGGTGGCCCGCGGTGAATTCTCGATCGTCATTGCGGGACTTGCCGTTTCGGTCGGTGCGGTACCGGGCAAGCTGGCGGCGCTGGCCTCGGCCTACGTCTTGCTGATGGCGATCCTCGGCCCGGTCGCGGCGCGCGTGGTCGAACCCGTGGTGCGCTCAATGCAGCGTCGGCTCGCTCCGGCCGTCGGCTGAGGGCTCGTCCTCGCTCACCAGGGCGGGCGCGGGATGGTCGATCGGCCGGGGCGCGGTGTCGCCCGGTGCGCGGCGGGTGCCCGCGGGCCGCTGGTCGCGGATCCGCTCGAGCCGCCGCGACAACGCCACCGCGACCGCCCCGACCACGAAGCCGATGAACAGCGCCGTCAGGTGGCCGTAGTCGGTGAACGTGCGCCCGTGCCAGGCGGCGAAGCCGAACCAGGCCAGCAACCCGACCGCCCACACGGCCCGGGGTGTACCGCGCAGATGGAAGCTCAGCGCGGCCAGCACCGCGGTGAAACCGTAGGAGGACCCCACATCGGAGGCCACCGCGATGCGCAGCGGAATCAGCTCGTGGTGCACCGCGAAGGCGATGCCGGTGACCACGATCATCGAGGCGCCGACGTGGCCGCAGGCGAACACCATGATCCAGCGCAACGTCCCCAGCCAGCGCTCGGCGAAGGCCATCACCGTCAGGAAGCCGATGATGATCACCCACGGAAATCCGCCGTCGGTCCAGAACGCCGACGCGACCAGCACTTGTACCGGCTCCCGGCGCATATTGTGCAGATTCGTCGAGGCCGACAGGATCAGCCGGTGCCCGGCGAAATCACTGATCCCGCGCAGCGTCCACCAGGTGACGAACAATGTGAACGCGTAGGCGCAGGAGGCCGGCGCACCGGCCAGATGGTCGTGGACCGCCTTCCCGGCCCGGTAGATCCGATCCGGGCCGTGCCACCAGTCCAGCAGTTGCCGGCGCCCGGTGTCGAGGTCGAGCGTCCGGGCCCATGGGGACCGGTAGTGATTCAAAGCGGAAGACGCCACGTATGCCAGTGTCGCCCGCGGCGGGCCGGTCCGCCCACCGACCCGCGCAATCCGGTGCCACAGGTTCGCCTCGCGGCGGTTTCCCGCCGGTGAGCTGTGCGGTCACCGCATTGCGCGGGCCCTGCCGACGGCGGCTAGCGGCGGTGCCGGTGTGTCTGCTCGCCGGGGTACTCCTCGCGAGCGAACGACCCGGTCGCCGGGGAGTCGGACTCGGTGCTGCTGGGCCAGTAACGGCTCGCGTGCTGCCCACGGATGCGCGACAGATCCGGCTCGTGGATATCGGTGATGCCGACCTGCAGGAACAGCAGCAGCGTCACCATGCTGACGCCGATGATGAGCGGGGTCAGCAGTTGATTGGCCTGCGCCCCCGACGGCGCCTGCATGTGCTCGGCCATATGGGCCTGCATGGCGTACATGCCGGTGTAGTGCATACCGCAGACCGCGACGCCCATGATCATCGCCGAACCGATGGTCGCGAGCAGTCCCTCGACGTGCAGCGCGAACCACAGCGCCGCGGTCGCCGCCACCACCGCGATCACGATGGAGACGAGGACCAGCCACGCGTCGTAGTGCATCGCGACATCGGTCTTCATCGCGTACATGCCGGCGTAGTGCATCGCGGCCACACCCAGCCCGGTGACCGCCCCGCCGGTCAGCAGCGCCGAGGTGTCGCCCCGCCGGCGGATCACCAGCGACAGGCCGATCCAGACCACGACCACCGCGATCGCGGCGCTGATCAACGTGATCGGGATGTCGTAGCGAATGGTCGCCCCGTGGACCGAGAAACCCAGCATCGCGATGAAGTGCATGACCCAGACGCCCGTACCGCCCAGGGCCACGGCCGCGGTGACGACCCATCCGCGGCGCTCGGGGTTGGCCCGCGCGCGCACCATACAGCGCAACGCGAGCAACGAACCGATGACGGACATGACGTAGGCCAGTGCGGGTGTCAACCACCCGTAGGTGAACTGGTCGATCTGAAGCATGCGGACTCCTTGCCGAAAGTGCGTCACCGCATCCCCATGCCGGTGACCGTCCGCACATTAGCTATATACTCGCAGGTAGTAAATTTCCCGAACGTTAGTCCTGGAAAATAGCTGGTGTTTGCCGGAGCGCGAGGCCAGTTCGCGTCGCGTGTCCGTGGACCGGGGATCGATCGCCGCAGGGTGTCCAGGGGACTCGACCGTCGCGCGAGTCCGCTACCTCACAGCAGCGGCGGCGGGCGCAGATCCAGCCGGCGCATCACCCGGTCCACCAGATCCGGCGGCATACCCGGTTCGCGCCGGGCGGCCAGCGCCTCACCGCGGCCGGCGTCGAGGACGTCGTTGCTGATGGTGCGCAATTTGCCGGTCAGCCGCATGGCGTGCTCGACGGTCTTGGTGCCGTCGGCGGCCTGGGCCGCTTCCGGGTCGGCGCGCATCAACCGGCGTTCCACGCTGTCGCGCAGCCGCTGATACACCTCGTCGGGCAGATCCTCGGTGTCGGCGATGTCCTCCAGCCGGGCCAGTTCCGCGCGCAGGATCCGCGTCCACAGCCGTCGCTCCATGGCTCGCTCGACCTCGGTATCGGCCTTCACCCCGGTCCAGCGAGCGACCAGAGGCAGCGTGGGACCCTGCAGCAGCAGCGTGAACAGCACCACGACGAACGCGATGAACAGGACCTCGGTGCGGCCGGGGAAGTCCGCGCCCGAATCGGTGGTCAGCGGCAACGCCAGCGCCAGCGCGACGGTCACCACGCCGCGCATGCCGGCCCACCAGGTGACCACGGTCTCGCGCCAGGTGTACGGCTCGTCCACCCGCCGGCGCCGCCACCATCCGCGAAACAGCGCGGTACTGGCGAGCAGCCACAGCACCCGCAGGGCAACCACCACGCCGACCACCGCGGCCGCCCCGCCGAGCAGGCGTGGCCAGTTCGGACCGGTGGTGGCGAGCACCGTGCTCAACTCCAGGCCCACCAGTCCGAAGGCGAATCCGGTGACCAGCATGTCGATTACGTCCCAGAACGAATCGCCGACGATTCGGTATCCCACATCGCTGAAATCCGTTGCGGCATCGGTGAGATACAGCGCGCACACGAGGACCGCGAGCACCGCCGAACCGTGCGCGGCCTCGGCGAGCCCGTAGGCGGCGAACGGGAGTAGCAATCCGAGGGCAACCTGCCACGGCGCCTCCGTCAGCCGCCGCATCAGGGCACTGCCGGCCCAGCCGAGCGCGAGCCCGACCGCCATCGCCACCACCGCCGAGACCACGAAGTCGACCGCGGTCCGCCAGGCCGAGAATTGCCCGGTCACCACCGCCTGCACCGCGACGTCGTAGATCACCACCGCGGTCACGTCGTTGAACAGGCCCTCACCCTCGAGCACCGCCACCAGACGCCGCGGCAGGCCCAGCCGGTTCGCCATCGCGCTCACCGCCACCGGATCCGGCGGCGCCACCACCGCGCCCAGGGCGAACGCCGTGCCCACCGGCAGCGCCGGATACCAGAGATGGAAGATCGCGGCGACCGCGGCCGCGGTGGCCACCACCAGACCGACCGCTCGCAACAGGATCGCCCCCGCGTTGGACGCGAACTGCTGCCAGGAGGTGCGCCGCGCCGAGGCGTAGAGCAACGGCGGCAGGACCAGCGGGAGGATCAGCTCGGGCGCCAGCGCGATATTCGGCACGAACGGCAGCACCGCCATGACGAGCCCGAAGACCGTCATCAGCACCGCGGGCGCCAAACCGAGCCGCCGGCCCAGCGGCTGCGCCAGGATCGTCGCGAACGCCAGCACGAAAACCAACACCAACTGATCCACGACAGCCCACACTATGGGGCCGTCGCGGCAATACCCCGGACATAACGACGATGCCGCCGAGGCGGAACCTCGGCGGCATCATCGGAATCGCGGATATCAGTCCAGGTAGTCGCGCAACACCTGCGACCGGCTGGGGTGGCGCAGCTTGCTCATCGTCTTCGACTCGATCTGGCGGATGCGCTCACGGGTGACCCCGTAGACCTGGCCGATCTCGTCGAGGGTGCGCGGCTGGCCGTCGGTGAGACCGAAGCGCAGCCGGACCACGCCCGCCTCACGCTCGGACAAGGTTTCCAGCACCGACTGCAGCTGATCCTGCAGCAGGGTGAAGCTCACCGCGTCGACCGCGACGACCGCCTCGGAATCCTCGATGAAGTCGCCCAGCTGGGAATCGCCCTCGTCGCCGATTGTCTGGTCCAGCGAGATGGGCTCACGCGCGTACTGCTGGATCTCGAGGACCTTCTCCGGCGTGATGTCCATTTCCTTGGCGAGCTCTTCGGGCGTGGGCTCGCGGCCCAGGTCCTGCAGCAGCTCGCGCTGGATGCGGCCCAGCTTGTTGATGACCTCGACCATGTGCACCGGAATACGGATGGTGCGGGCCTGGTCGGCCATCGCGCGGGTGATGGCCTGCCGGATCCACCAGGTGGCATACGTGGAGAACTTGTAGCCCTTGGTGTAGTCGAACTTCTCCACCGCGCGGATCAGACCCAGGTTGCCCTCCTGGATCAGGTCCAGGAACGCCATGCCGCGGCCGGTGTAGCGCTTGGCCAGCGAGACGACCAGACGCAGGTTGGCCTCGAGCAGGTGGTTCTTGGCACGGTTGCCGTCGCGCATGATCCACTGCAGATCGCGGCGGGTGGCCACCGGCAGCTTCTCGCCCTTGTCGGCGAATTCGCGCAGCTTCTCGGTGGCGTAGAGACCGGCCTCGATCCGCTTGGCGAGTTCGACCTCCTCCTCCGCGTTGAGCAGCGCGACCTTGCCGATCTGCTTGAGGTAGGCGCGCACCGAGTCCGCGGACGCCGTGAGCTCGGCATCCTTGCGGGCCTGGCGCAGGGCCTCGGATTCCTCTTCGTCCCAGACGAAATCGCCGGAGGCCTTGTCCTTCTCCGAGGGCTCGTCGGCTTCCTCGTCCTCGGCTTCGGCCTCTTCGTCCTCGGCGGTCTCTTCGACCAGCTCTTCGCCGTCGTCGCTCAGATCGTCCTCGGAGACCTCCAGGTCACCGAGGTCGTCGAGTTCCAGCGACTCGTCGTCGAGATGCTCGTCGGCTTCGTTGTCCGCGCCGGGGGCCGCCTTCTTCGTGGTGGCCTTCTTGGCGGGTGCTTTCTTTGCAGCCTTGGCTCCCGCTTTCTTGGCGGGGGCCTTCTTCGCGGCGACCTTCTTGGCCGGGGCCTTTTTCGCGGCAGCCTTGCGGACCGGCCGTGCTGCGGTGCCTTCTGCGGAGTCGGCAGCGTCGGCCGATTCGGCGGTCTGTCGGGTATTCGTGGCTACCACGTACGCCCTTTCGTGACGGTCTCGTGCGGCGTCACGCCAGAGTAATCATCCGGCGGAGCGGTTCTGTCGGGGTTGAACCCGGCTCTACGTGCCGGGGTTGTTTTCCGGCTCACCGCCGGTCTCGTTCCATTGTAACTATCGGCAACGAGTGCTCACGGCGCGATCCCGCTATCCACGGCCATCGCGGCGCCCACGATACCCGCGGTGTTGCGGAGATGGGCGGCCGCGACCGGAGTCCGATTGGCCAGCAACGGGATCCAGTGCTCGGCATCGCGGCTGATCCCGCCGCCGGCGACGAAGACCGTCGGCCAGAACAGGTCCTCCAGGGTGACCAGTACCTTCGTCACCTCGGCGGCCCACTCCTTGTACGACAGATTCTTTCGTTCCTTCACCGACGACGCGGCCCGGTGCTCGGCCTCCTTGCCGTGCACCTCGATGTGGCCCAGTTCGGTGTTGGGCACCAGGACGCCGTGGTTCAGCAGCGCCGAGCCGATACCGGTGCCGAAGGTCAACAGCATCACCAGGCCGTCGATGTTGCGGGCCGCGCCGTAGCGGTCCTCGGCCAGGCCCGCGGCGTCGGCGTCGTTGAGCACCACGACGTCGCGTCCGCCCAGCGCCAGCGAGAACAGCTGACGCGCGTCGGTGTCGATCCAGCTCTTGTCGATGTTGGCGGCGGTGCGGGCGATGCCGTTGACCACCACGCTGGGCAGGGTGAGCCCGACCGGGCCGTCCCAGTCGGCCTGGGTGACGAGTTTGGCGACGGTTTCGGCGATGGCGTTCGGGGTGGCCGGGTGGGGCGTGGAGATCTTGATCCGTTCGTGGGCGAGGTCGCCGGTGGCGAGGTCGACGACCGCGCCCTTCACCCCGCTACCCCCGATATCGATTCCGAATGCTTGCCCCCGAGCGGACATCGCGAACTCCTCGTTCCCTGTGGTCTAGGCCGATGAAGGTGCCAGCGGCACGTTACACCGCGCGCAGCGCCCGTGGCCGCGACCGCGCGGATGCGAGTCCGGGCGGATCTGTGGTCGGATGGAAACCGTGCCCGAGACGAATTCACCCGCCGACATCGCGGAAGCGCCCGTCCTCGACCCTGCCGAAATCGCCGAATTACGCCGTGTTTCAGTTTATCTGGCCGAGACCGCGGCGGCACACGTCCGCCGCCGCCGTCCCGAGGTGTTCGGCCCGGGGCGCACCGAGGACGACTCGGTCCGCACCAAATCGACGCCCACCGATCCGGTCACCGTGGTCGACACCGAAACCGAGCAGCTGATCCGGTCGTTGCTGGCCGAGACGCGCCCGGGGGAGAGGGTCCTCGGTGAGGAGGGCGGTGGCAGCCTCGGCGCCGCCGGGGAGATCGTGTGGGTGGTCGATCCGATCGACGGCACGGTCAACTTCGTGTACGGCATCCCGGCCTACGCGGTATCGGTGGCCGCGATGCGCGGCGGCCGTTCGCTTGCCGGTGCCGTCGTCGACGTGGCCGGTGGGGTGACCTACAGCGCCGGACTGGGCACGGGTGCCACCCTGGCCGGCGGCGACGAGGAGCCGATCGCGTTGCGCTGCAACGATATCGACTCCGTCCGGCTGGCTCTGCTGGCCACCGGCTTCGGCTACGGCGCGGCGCGACGGGAACGGCAGGGCGAACTCGTGGCGCAGCTGTTGCCGAAAGTCCGCGACATCCGCCGGATCGGCTCGGCCGCCCTGGACCTCTGCATGGTGGCCGCGGGTCGGGTGGACGCCCACTACGAACACGGCCTCAATCCGTGGGACTGGGCCGCCGGAGCCCTGATCGCGGCCGAGGCGGGGGCGGTACTGCGGCTGCCCGGCGCGGACTCCACCGGCGCGCAGGGGGAGCTGACCGTGGCCGCCGCCGCGGGCATCGCCGACGAGCTCGCCGACCTGTTCGACCGGCTCGGTGTCGCCGCGCCCATCCCCGAGGAGTGAGCGCGGCTCGGCTTCAGCAGCGGGCGGTGCGGGCGGCCTGCAGCAGCGCCGAATCGACGTCCGGGCCGTTGGGCGCCGGATTCTTCAAGGCGCGCAGCACTTCCTCGGCATCGGTGCTCGGCTGCAGATCGTTGCCGAACAGCGTGCCCAGGGCCAGGTCGACGGTGTCGTCGGTGCGCTGATCCTCGATCAGCTCCGCGCACGGCGCGACGAGCTGGACGGCGGCCGCGGCCGGGCGACCGCTCACGCCGTAGCGGATCTGGCCGGTGCAGACCAGGTCGCCGTTCAGATAGACCGGATCGTTGCCGAAGACCGGGGCCGGCGGGCTGGCGAAGCCGTAGTCACCGAGCTTGGACGCGATGTGCTCGGCCAGGCCGCGCTGGCCGGACCCGTTGAGCACCCGCACCTTGGCCTGGGCCAGCGGCGCCGGCTCCACATCGTGCAGCCGCGACGGGGACACCACCTCGCCCAGCGGCGCGGGCTGCGGGGAGTTCGCATCCGTGGCGGGGGCCGGCGAATTGCAGGCCATCGCGGTATGGGTGGTGTCGGCGGTGGTCAGCGCCTTGATCCACACGATTGCGCAGATGAGGGCGAGAACCGCGATGAGTGCGACCCACGGCTGGTAGCGGCGCCGCAGGAACGGACGGCCCTTGTTGTCGACCGCGCTGCCTTCGGTGATCAGTGAAACCACACGCACACCTTACGAGTTGGCGGGCGACAGTCGCGCACGCGGACACCTGCGCGCCGGTTCGGCGCGGAAACAGGCAGCTACGGCGATGCCGGATATCGGGATGGTAACGATCGGCGCGGCCGCCCGCGTCGCGATCGGGTCACGGGCCGAGGCGCCGCCGAGCACGAAGCGATGGCGTATCGCCACAGCTGTGCTGTCGCAGTGACGATTACCCGTCGGTTTCGACTCGCTCGAGTTTTGATTGCGACTTTTGCCCCGGCGTCCGCTATTGTCTGGCGGCCCGATACGAATCGGCTGATGTGAATCAGGGAAGCGATTTCGGGAACAACCAGGGCATGTCCTGCGTTGACCGAGCGCGATCCGGTATGGATCAGGGTGATCCGGCCGGGCGGCGAGCGGTGTACACGTGACGTACACCACGGCGGGGCGGCATCGCCGGCGATTCCGACAGGGATCGACGTTCGGCGGAGCCGGTCCGGGATATACGGAGTAAGGACGAGGGGAAGACGACATGGCAACCGACTATGACGCACCTAGGCGCAGTGAATCCGACGAAGTGTCGGAGGACTCGCTCGAGGAGCTGAAGGCTCGTCGCAACGAGGCCGCGTCCGCCGTCGTGGATATCGACGAATCCGATACCGCGGAGTCGTTCGAGCTTCCCGGCGCGGATCTGTCCGAGGAGGTGCTCTCGGTCCGGGTCATCCCGAAGCAGGCCGACGAGTTCACCTGCTCGAGCTGCTTCCTGGTTCACCACCGCAGCAGACTCGCCAGCGAGGCCGGCGGGCAGATGATCTGCATGGATTGCGCGGCCTGAGCGATCCGTGCGGCCGCAGCGGATCAGTTCCGCGGGTAGCTGAGAGAAACGACGACAAACAGCCCGGCAGGTCCCGTCAGCCCGCGCTCGGCACGCCGAGCGCGGCCAGCACCTGCTCGGGTTTACGCGTGCTGATCAGCCAGTACGGAGCGGGGTCGTCCGGATCGTCGAGGACGAGCAGGACCATGGGCCCGATCCAGGGGCGATGCTGGACGAACGCGGCCGGGTCGAGCTGACGACCCAGTGCCGCGCTTTTCGCGCTGGCCGGTACGGGTACCGCCCGGGATACATACGTTACCGGTAGATGGGCCCGGTCCGCGCGCAATTCGAGGATGCCGTCGGCATCCGGTGCCACCTCGACCCGGTGGCGACTCACCCAGAGCAGCGCCCAGACGGGCACCGGGAACAGCAGCACATACGGCAGCCACGCCCGGATACCCGGCGCTCCCATATGGATTTCGGCGGCCAGCAGACCGGTCACCGCCAGCGCCACCGGCCACCACCACAGCGGAACCCACAGCCGTTCGGAATAGACCGCGGCGGGGGTATCGGCGTGTGCGCGCGCCGAGGACTCGTGGGGAGGTACTGCGTGGGACTGGTCGGACACCACATCATGCTAGGTCAGGCCGACATATTCGCTGTCGGCGGGAGCCGGTCCGGGCTGTCCGCGACCGCGGCCGCTCGGTGCCGCCACATCGGAGCCCGGCGCTCCCACGGCCCGGCCGCCGGACGCGTAGGCTCGCTGGACGTGACCGGACTTGCACCCATACCTCTGCTGCGGCTCGATCCCGGCGTCCCGGTGCCCACGCGCGCGCACCCGGGCGATGCCGGAGTGGATTTGTGCACCACCGAAGACGTCATCCTGGAGCCGGGCGAGCGGATGCTCGTCGGCACCGGAATCGCCGTCGCGTTGCCGGAGGGCACCGTCGGCCTCATTCATCCCCGGTCGGGGCTGGCCGCCAAGACGGGTCTGTCCGTCGTCAACACGCCGGGCACGATCGACGCCGGATACCGGGGCGAGATCAAGGTCTGCCTGATCAATCACGACCCGCGCACGGCGATTCAGTTGCGCCGCGGCGATCGGATCGCACAATTGCTGGTGCAGCGTGTGGAACTGGTGGATTTCGTGGAGGTCGACCAGCTCGACGAAACAGCGCGCGGCGCAGGCGGTTACGGGTCGAGCGGCGGACACCACAGTCTGTCGCCGCAATCCGGCGGGGCGGGCCGCGCCGGAGGGGAGGTATGAACATGTTCGGCCGTGGAGATCATCGATCCGATCATGACTCCGAGCGGGACGACACCGGCTATGGCGATTCCTATTACGACGAGGGATACGCCGAGGGCGGCTACCGGACCGGTACGCACCGGGCGCCGGACCTGGGGGACGACGGAGTCTACGGCGAATCCGCCTACGGCCCCGGCTATTCCGAGCCGGACTATCCGGCCGGGCCGAGCGCGGAAGCTGCGGGCGGGCGCACCGGGCGGCACGGCCGCGCGGAGCCGGACCACGGTATGACTCCGCCCGGGTACGGGACGCCGGGACGTCCGGCTGCGCCGTATCCCGGTGCGCGGCCCGACCCGTACGAGACGGGCGCGCACGCACGAATGCCGGCGCGCCCGGGTACTCCGGCACGCGGTGACGCGCCGGTCCGTCCGCCGCGGCGCGCGCCGGGCGGACCGCGTCCGGACCTGCCGCCGGTGCCGGGGGATATGGACGACACCGGCCCCATTCCGCGCATCCCTTCCGGCCAGTTGCCGCCGCGGCCGGCGGGCGGAACCGGCGCGATCCCGCGCGTTCCCGGTGGCCCGGCGGGTACGGGGGCGATGCCGCGCGTCCCCGGTGGGCCGGTCGGCACCGGCGCGATCCCGCGCGTTCCCGGTGGCCCTGTCGGGAGCGGTGCGACCCCGCGGATTCCCGGCGGCCCGGCGGGAACCGGTGCAACACCTCGGATCCCGGGCGGTCCGACCGGTACCGGACCCACACCGCGGATTCCCGGCGGCCCGCTGGACTCCGGTGCGATGCAGCGCAATCCCGGTCCCCCGGCCGGTACGGGCCCGACTCGACGCAATCCTCCGGGGCCGGGTGGCACGGGTGCCGTGCCGAGAATTCCCGGCGCAGCGCCCGCACCGGGCGGTCCGGTGACGGGGTCGGTCCGGCGGATTCCGCCCGGTGTGAACCCGGCCGGGCCCCCGACGGGCTCGGTGCCACGGCTTCCTCCGGGACCCGGACGTCCGGCGCCGGGCGGTCCGGGTGGTCCCGGCCGACCGTCGCCGGCCGGCTCACCCGCCGGGGCTCCACCTCCGCCGCGACGCGCCGCGGAGCCGACGAGTACGCCCGCGCCGACGGTTACCGGCCGGCACCCCGTCGTGCCCGGACAGCAGCGCCCCGATGCCGGTGACGTCGAGTACGGCCACCCGCAGACGGGGCGGCATCGCCCGGTGGAGGTCGAAGCTCCCGGCTATCGCGAGCCCGCGCAGCCGCATGCCGCGGCGCCGGACCCCTACGCCGGTCGCGGGTACGACACCGCCGAATCCGGCCCGGCCACAGGTGGTTTCGCGGTAGCCGACCCCTACCGGCAGTCCTCCGGTGCGCACGGCGCCGACTCGTACGCCGAAACTCCGGGTTACGCCGCTGCCTACGCCGAGGATCCCGTCGAAACCCCCGGCTACGTGGACGATTCCGCATATGCCGGTGCGGAGGCCTATGCCGAGGCCGACGCGTACGACGCCGAAAGTCTCGACGACACCGAGGGCTTCGACGACGACGCCGACGAATACGACGCCGACGAGTACGAGGACGAGGACCGCGACGCCGGCGAGGGCGAGGATTCCGCACCGCGGACCGGGCCCTTCGATTACGACGAGGTGGCCGAGATTCTCGCCGAGATCTCCGACCAGCATCTCGATCTGGGTTCGGTGCTCCTGCCGGTCCCCGACGGCGGTCAGTTGCAGGTGGAGATGACGCCCGACGGCACGCCGCAGGCGGTTCATCTCGCGACCCCGCACGGACGTCTCACCGTGGCGGCCTACGCGGCACCGAAATCGCCGGGCCAGTGGCGGACCGTCGCCGCGGATCTGGCGGAATCGCTGCGGGCCGACGGCGCGCAGGTCTCGGTGCAGACCGGGCCGTGGGGTCGCGAACTGCACGCGGTGACCGAGGGCGCCGACCTGCGCTTCATCGGCGTCGACGGTTACCGCTGGATGGTCCGGCTGGTGGCGGCGGGGCCCTCGGGCGCCGCCGACGAGGGCGGCCCGCTGGTCGAGGCGGCCCGCGCGATTCTCGCCGAGACCGTGGTGCGCCGCGGCGACGAGCCGATGCCGGTGCGGGAACCGTTGCCGGTGGTGCTGCCGCAGGAACTCGCCGATCAGTTGATCGCGGCGCATCAGCAGCAGGTCGAGGCGCAGCAGCAGGCGCTGGCCGCGCAGGCGGCCGCGGCCGAGGCGGCCGCGACGGGCACCTTCCCGGTGGTCACCGCCGAGCAGCAGGGACCGCGCCGCGGCGCCGAAGGCTCGGCGATGCAGCAACTCGGTCTCAACTGACCGCTTCCGGGCGCCCGCGATACGGCCGGGCGCCCGGAAGCCGTCAGGCCCGCAGTTCCTGCGTGACCAGGTCCGGGACGCCCCGGGCGCCGAGAATCCCTGGATCGGCGCCGAGCTCGTCGAGCGTGATGCGGTGGATGCGCGCCCGCGGGATCAGCTCGTACCACTGTTCGGCGACGGCGAGCGGATGCACCGGATCGTCGACCGCCGCCACGACGGTGGTCGGAACGCGCAGTGCTGCAAGCGATTCCGCGTCCGGCCAGGCATAGGTGGCGGCCTCTTCCAGCGCCGACGGCAGATCGGGCCAGTGCGTGCGCCACGACTGGGTCAGCGCCCGGCCCAGCCAGGCCGGGCTGCCCGCGCGCATCCGTTCGATCACCGGTTCCAAGCCGTCGGCGCGCAGCTGAGCCGCGGTGCTCGCCGCGCTGAGCGCCGCCGGGCACCCCGTGATATCGGAACCGGTCCAGGCCGGCAGGGCCGCGACCACCCCGAACGCCGATTCCGAGTGGGCGCCGGCCCATTCCACCGCGATCGCGGCGCCCAGCGAAATCCCCGCGGCGAGCACCGGGCCGAGGAGGGCCGCCTCGTCCAGCGCCGCCCGGCAGCTCGCGACCACGGCCCGCGGCTGCGGCTCCACCGCGATGAACGGCAGATCCATTGCGGCACAAGCGGGTTCGAACGCTCGCCGGGCGAAGTCGGCATCGGATCCGGTGCCCGGCAGGGCGACGACGACGGCCGGGCGCGAGCCGCCGGCACGGGGTAGTTCTGCCACGGCCGCAGCCTAGCCGCTGGGCCGGATGAGCCTCGCGCCCCTCCGATCACCGGCGGAGCCCGGCGGTCCGGCGCGCCCTTCCGGTGCGCGAAAAACGTGTTGTCGACCACTCGAATCCGAGGGTTCGCGCGCGGATCGGCGGGGAACCCAGCAAACGGTGCGGTCAGCGCCGTGACGGTGGTGCCGGGCTCCCGTAGCGAGGGCGTCCGGGTGCATCTACAGTGGCGGTGTACGGCCCATCAGCCGGTCGTGTGGGAAACCGACGACGTGTGACCCACGCCGTCTGTAGTGCAGGAAGTGTTGCAAGATGCCTTTCACAGGCGGAAACAAGGCGGGTTCCGGTGCCGCGGGCAAGGTAGGCCCCGACAGCGGTTATTTCCGGCGTCTGGGGCGTCGTCTGACGGCCGATCTCGACGTACTCGATGCGGAGGAGCTGGCGGAGACCTCCGAAGCGTCGGGCGCGTGCAGGGCGGCGGAATGCCGACGTGGCGAAGAGGTCACCATGCTGGGGCGATTGCGCAGTGTGGAGGCCTGTCCGAAGTCGGCCAGCGCTTCGGTGGAGGCCGAATTCTTCGACGGCACCGACGCGGTGACCCTGGTATGGATCGGCAGGCGCCGCATACCCGGTGTCGAATCGGGACGCCGTATCCTGGTCCGTGGCCGCATCGGTGAACGCGATGGCGCCAAGGTGATGTTCAACCCCTACTACGAACTCCGCGAGAATTCCTGACGTATGCCGATACCCCACAACAACGAGGGCGCCGACCCGGCCGCCGTGGCCGGACACCGCGCGAACCCCGTTGCGGGGCGCGGCCGTCACCGCCTACGCGAGTCCGGCGGTGATGCTCCGCGTCATCCCGCCGCCGGCGAGGACGACGATTCTTACACCGGCGAGGACCGCGAGGAGGAGATCGAGCAGACGCTGCTCGAACAACTCGGTGGTATCAGCGGACTGATCTACTCCACGCTGCCGGTGGTGGTGTTCGTCCCCGCCAATACGCTGTGGGGCCTGACGGCCGCCATCTGGGCGGCGCTGGCCACCGCCGCCGGTGTCCTGATCTGGCGGCTGATCCGCCGGTCGCCGATCCAGCCGGCGATCTCCGGGTTCATCGGTGTCGCGGTCTGCGCCTTCATCGCCCACCGCACCGGCGCCGCGAAGGGCTACTTCCTCTTCGGCATCTGGGCGAGTCTGGTCTACGCCGGGGTCTTCCTGGTGTCGTTGCTGGTGCGCTGGCCGCTGGCCGGCGTGATCTGGGGTGTGCTCAACGGCCACGGCCACAGCTGGCGTTCGGATCGGCGCGCGATGCGACTCTACGATCTGGCCACGGTGGTGTGGGTGATCGTCTTCGGCGCCCGGTACCTGGTGCAGAATCATTTCTACGACACCGACAGCACCGGCTGGCTGGCCGCCGCCCGCATCGCGATGGGCTGGCCGTTGACCGCGGTCGCGCTGCTGGTGACGGTGTGGGCGGTGCGCCGCGCCGGCCATATGCCGGTCTCCTCGGCCACCGAATAGCGCGCCGAACAGTATCGGCGGACCGAACCGACTCCGAGTCGGGTAATGCCCCCGATTCTGGGGGCGGACAACGATGGGGTGGGCAGAACCCACCCCTGGGGTATCTATTCCACGAACCGGATTCGGCGCACGATCGTGTCAGTCAGTAGCGATCGGCGAGAGGATCCCCGGTGGATACCGAGAACGACACGGTGACGGTGCCCGGCCCGGCGAAGGGCGCGGGAGTCCGTTCGCCGAGATCGGCGCCCGCGGGGTCCGACAGCCGCCGCGCCGCCGCCGAACTGGACCGCCTGATCGGCCCGGCCGCCGCGGGCGACCAGCGCGCGGTCACCGAGATCATCCGGATCGTGCACCCGCTGGTGCGCCGCTATTGCGCCGCACGCGTCGGAAGCAGCAACAATCCGCACGTCACCGCGGACGACATCGCGCAGGAGATCTGTATCGCGACCGTCACCGCGATTCCCCGCTACCGCGATCAGGGAAAATCGTTCCTGGCGTTCGTCTACGGCATCTCCGCCAACAAGGTGGCTGACGCGTTCCGCCGCGCCCAGCAGCATCCGTCCTATCCGGTGGCCGAATTCCCCGACACCGCCTCCACCGCGCCGGGACCCGAGGAGCTGGCGCTCAACCTGGAACGCCGCCAAGCCACCCGCGAGCTGATGAAGATTCTCGCGCCGGCCCATCGGGAGGTGCTGGTGATGCGGATCGTGCTCGGCTGGACGGCCGCGCAGACCGCCGAGGCCATCGGCACGAGTCCCGGCGTGGTCCGGGTCATGCAGCATCGCGCGCTGACCAAGCTGCGCGCGCAACTGCTCCCCGAAACCGCCTGAGCGGATTCAGATCGCGGGCGGCTCCGCGCCGGCGGGAGTCGCGCCCGCCGGTTCCGTGGCCAGACTGCGGCGCAGTTCGTCCTCGGCCTCCACCGTGGACACGAACAGCAGCTCGTCCTCGCCCTCCAGCGGATCGTCGGGCTGGGGGACGATCACCCGGCCGCCGCGCAGGATCGTCACCAGGGCGACGTCGCGGGGCAGAGAGAGCGTACGCACCGCGCGACCGGCCAGCGCGGTGTCGGTGGGCAGGGTGATCTCGACGAGGTTCGCCTGGCCCTGACGCAGCGTCATCAGCCGGACCAGGTCGCCGACCGAGACCGCTTCCTCGGCCAGCGAGGCCAGCAGCCGCGGTGTCGAGACCGCGACGTCCACACCCCAGGAACCGTCGAACAGCCACTCGTTGCGCGGATCGTTGACCCGCGCGACCACGCGGCGCACCCCGAATTCGGTCTTGGCGAGCAGGCTGAACACGAGATTGGCCTTGTCGTCGCCGGTGGCCGCGATCACCACCTCGTAGTCCTGCAGGCCCGCTTCCTCGAGCAGTTCGAGTTCGCAGGCGTCGCCGTGCATCCAGACGGCCGAGGTGGCGACCGTCGGGTCGATGTGGTCGAGCCGCCGCTCGAGCAGGGTGACCCGATGCCCGCCCCGCAGCAATTCCTGGGCGATGGAGCGGCCGACGGCGCCTGCTCCCGCGATCGCTACGTTCACGACTTGTCCTCGCTCGAAGGGGCGGTGGCGGCGACGGCCACGGCCTCGCCGACCTTGTCGGAGACGGCGGCGATGTAGACCGTGTCGTCGGCCTGCAGCACCGTTTTGCTGGTGGGCAGCAGCGCCTGCCCGAAGCGGACCAGGAAGGCCACCCGCACCGGTACCGCATCTTCCAGATCCCGCACGGTACGCCCGTACCAGTCCTCGTGCAGAACGAGTTCGGTGACCGAGCCGGTGCCCGTGGGATCGCGCCAGGTGGCGGTGGTTTCGTCGCCGGTGAGCGTGCGCAGGAACCGGTCGGTGGTCCACGGCACGGTGGCGATCGTGGGAATGCCGAGCCGCTCGTAGACCGCCGCGCGCTTGGCGTCGTAGATGCGGGCCACCACCCGTTCCACCCCGAAGGTCTCGCGGGCCACACGTGCGGAGATGATGTTGGAGTTGTCGCCGTTGGACACCGCGGCGAACGCGCCGGCGCGCTCGATGCCCGCGCGGATCAGCACGCCCCGATCGAAGCCGACGCCGGTGACCCGCTCACCGGGAAAGTCCTTGCCCAGGCGCAGGAATGCGCCCGGATCCCGGTCGATCACGGCTACCTCGTGGCCGATCCGGACCAGGGCGCGTGCCAATGCGGAGCCGACTCGGCCGCACCCCATGATCACTACGTACACCGTGTCAACCCCAATTCCGCCGAAACCGTGGTGTTCGGTCTGGTTCCCTCTCGAGGGAACCGTACCCGTTGACGGTTCCCCGCAGCATGTTCCCCCATCGGCCGGGACCGAAACGCGAGTGAACCGCCCGCTATGTCACATCCGGTCCTGCCCTTATGCTGTGCCGAGTGTCCAAGTTGACGACGGCCGTCAAGCGTATGGTGGTCGGCCGCCCTTTCCGTAGCGATTCCCTGGGACATACCCTGCTGCCCAAGCGGATCGCGCTGCCCGTCTTCGCCTCCGACGCGCTGTCGTCGGTGGCGTATGCGCCCGAGGAGATCTTCCTCGTGCTGTCCACGGCGGGTTTGTCCGCCTACGTCTACACGCCGTGGATCGGGCTGGCGGTCGCGACCGTGATGGCGGTCGTGGTCGCCAGTTATCGGCAGAATGTGCACGCGTATCCGTCCGGTGGTGGTGACTACGAGGTCGCGACGGTCAATCTCGGACCGATGGCCGGGCTCACCGTCGGCAGTGCGTTGATGGTCGACTACGTCCTCACCGTCGCGGTGTCGATCTCCTCGGCGGCGTCGAACATCGGGTCCGCCGTGCCGTTCGTGTCCACCCACAAGGTGCTGTTCGCGGTGGCGGCGATCGTTCTGCTGACCGCCATGAATCTGCGCGGGGTGCGCGAATCGGGGACCACGTTCTCGATTCCCACCTACGGCTTCATGATCGGGATCTTCCTGATGCTGGCCTGGGGGGCGGTACGGATCTTCGTCTTCGGCGACGACCTGCACGCCGAATCGTCCGGATTCGGTCTCAACGGCAACGAGTCACATCTGCAGGGCATCGCGTTCACCTTCCTGATCGCGCGCGCGTTCTCCTCCGGATGTGCGGCGCTGACCGGTGTGGAGGCGATCAGCAACGGCGTGCCCGCGTTCCGCAAGCCGAAATCCCGCAATGCCGCCACGACACTGCTGATGCTGGGTGTCATCGCCGTCACCCTGCTGATGGGCATCATCCTGATGGCGCGCAAGCTCGGTGTCGTCTTCGCGGCGAACTCGTCCGATCTGGTCGGGGCGCCGGCCGGCTATGAACAGAAGACGCTGGTCGCTCAGCTGGCGCACACGATCTTCGACGGTTTCCCGCTCGGCTTCTTCTACATCACCATCGTCACCGCGCTGATCCTGGTGCTGGCCGCGAACACCGCCTTCAACGGCTTCCCGGTGCTCGGCTCGATCCTGGCGCAGGACCGGTTCCTGCCCCGGCAGCTGCACACCCGTGGCGACCGGCTGGCGTTCAGCAACGGCATCCTGTTCCTGTCCGGCGCCGCGATCGCGTTCGTGGTCCTGTTCGGCGCCGAGGTGACGCGGCTGATCCAGCTCTACATCGTCGGTGTGTTCGTCTCGTTCGTGCTGAGCCAGACCGGCATGCTGCGGCACTGGACGCGGCTGTTGCGTACCGAAACCGATCCGGCGGTGCGCCGGCGGATGCTGCGCTCACGCGTCATCAACGCCATCGGCCTGACCATGACCGGCGCCGTGCTGATCATCGTGCTCATCACGAAATTCCTCGCCGGCGCCTGGATCGCGATCGTCACCATGGCCGCGATCTTCGGCCTGATGCGGCTGATCCGCCGCCACTACGACACCGTCGGGCGCGAGCTCGAGGAGCAGGAGTTCACCGGGGTGCTGCCCAGCCGCACCCATTCGATCGTGCTGGTGTCGAAACTGCATCTGCCGACGCGGCGCGCGCTCGCCTACGCCCGGGCCACCCGCCCGGACACGCTGGAGGCGGTCACCGTCAACGTCGACGAACCCGACACCCGGGCGCTGGTGCGGGAGTGGGCCGACAGCGATATTCCGGTGCCGCTCAAGGTGATCGAATCGCCCTACCGCGAAATCACCAAGCCGGTGGTGGATTACGTGAAGCGGGTGCGCAAGGATTCGCCGCGCGATGTGGTGACGGTCTTCATCCCCGAATACGTGGTCGGCCACTGGTGGGAGCAGTTGCTGCACAACCAGAGTGCGCTGCGGCTCAAGGGCCGGTTGCTGTTCGAGCCGGGCGTGATGGTGACGAGTGTGCCGTGGCAGCTGAGTTCGTCGGCCAAGGCACGCCGCCCCGAAGTGGTCAACGCCCCGGGCTCGGTTCGCCGCGGTTACGAGGATCGTTCGTGAGTGCCGGGCCGGACTGGTCCGGACGCACCCTGCAGGTGCGGCTGGGACCACCCGGCCACGGTGGTTTCTGCGTCGCCCGGCACGAGGGCCGGGTGCTCTTCGTCCGGCACGGTCTGCCCGGGGAACTGGTGCGTGCCCGGGTGACCGAGGACCGCGGCGGCTCGTTCTGCCGCGCCGAGGCGATCGACATTCTGGAGGCGTCGCCGGACCGCGTGGCGCCGAATTGCCCGGTCTCGGGTCCCGGCGGCGCCGGCTGCTGCGATTTCGCCTTCGCCACCCCGCAGGCGCAGCGTGCCCTGAAGGCGTCGGTCGTCCGCGAGCAGTTGCGGCGGCTCGCGCACTGGGAGACCGACATCGTCGTGGAGACGCTCCCGGTGCGCGAGACCGGTCTCGGATCCGAGGCGGGTGGTGCGGGACGCTCCCGCGTGCCGGCGGCCGGGTCCGAACCGGATGCCGATCACCGGCTCCGCGAGGATGCGACCGTGGTCGTCCCCGGCGGCGAGGCGCCCGAGGTGGGGTGGCGCACTCGGGTGCGATTGGTTGTCGATGCCGAGGGCCGTGCCGGCGTACATCGGTATCGCAGCAGTGACGTGATCACGGATTTGCGCTGCCCCCAACCTGTTTCGGGCGCGATGGACGGCATCGCCGACCGCGCGTGGACTCCCGGCGCCGAATTGGTGATCGCCGTCGACGCGGACGGCCTGCGCCATATCGTGGAACTCGCGCCGCCGGCCGCACCCCCGCGGCGTGGCGGCGATCGCCGCGCGACCGCCGCGCGCCGTGCCGCCGCGCATGCGCGGCGCGCGGAGCGCGTGGTGTCCGGCAGCGGACGGGCGGTGCAGTATGTGGCCGGCCGCCGCTGGGAGGTCTCCGCGACCGGCTTCTGGCAGCCGCATCGCGATGCGGCGCAACGCTATTCGGATGTGGTGGCCGAGTGGGCCGACCTCGCTCCGGGCGCCACCGCATGGGATCTGTACTGCGGCGCCGGTGTCTTCGCCGCGCGCCTGGCCGAGCAGACCGGTCCCGGCGGATCCGTGCTCGGCGTCGAATCGGCGCGCTCGGCGGTGGCCGACGGCACCGCCGCCCTGCGCGACCTGCCCGCCGTCGACCTGCGCTCCGATCGGGTCGAACGCTGGATCGCCGCCCAGGAGCGCGCCCCCGAGGTCGTCGTCCTCGATCCGCCGCGTGCGGGCGCCGGGAAACAGGTCATCACCCCGCTCGCCGCCGCCGCGCCCGCGCGCATCGTCCACATCGGTTGCGATCCAGCGGCTTTCGCGCGAGACGTGGGACTCTACCGGGAGGCGGGTTACCGAGTACGCGAGCTGCGCGCCTTCGATGCCTTCCCCGCGACGCATCATGTGGAGTGCCTGGCGCTGTTCGAACGGGCGTAGACAGCGGCGGCGTCGACGAGGTCGGCCGGTGATCCCGTCGGACAGGCGTCGCGGGCGTAGGTAACGGGGGAGCTGTCGGAGACGGCGACCTACTGCCGGCGAGATCTGTTGCGGTTCAACTCAACTGCCAGGTCGCCCGCAGATCCGCGGTGACCTCGTGCTCACCGTATTCGACCGGAACCGGGGCGCCCGGGGCCGCTGATCGAGCGGCTACGAAACGGATATCGCCGCGGGGTTCCGGTGTCGCCGCGGCGTTTTCGGTGATCTCCAGCACCGGTCCGAGCGCGCGTTCGGCGCGGACCGCGTAGCGGCGGGCGCGGTCGAGGGCGTCGTCCCACGCCGCTTCCCGGGCGCGGATCAGCAGGTCGGCGCGGTCGGCGACGGTGAGGTTCAGCCCGCCCAAGCGGACATCGTCGCCCCCCGCCTCCACGGCCCGGGCGATCACGGCCGCGGGATCGGCAGCCGCGGGATCGGAAGCTGCGTCAGCGGCGGCGGGATCGGCCGGGATGCGCAGGTTCACCGTCAGCGATGTGGTTGCCACGTACCCGGTGATGCGTGTGCCCTCGTTCTCGGTCCAGGTCGTCTCGGTCCGCACGGACAATCCGGTGGTGGCGATATCGCTCGCGGTGACGCCGTCGGCGCGCAGGGCGCCGGTGACCGCGGCGGTGCGTTCACCGGCCCGGCCGTAGGCCGCCGCCACCGCCTCGGCGCGCGTTTCGATCGAGATCGATACCTGCATCCGATCGGGCGTCGCCGTGGCCACCCCGTGACCGAACGTCGTGACGGTGGCGGGACGGGAAATATCGGCTCGCTGCTGCCCTGAAATATCGGCTCGCTGCTGCTCGGCGGTCATATCGTCCTTCCTGCGGGCGGGACGGGCAGTCACCCACTGTAATGCGGTTGATCTATGTCGAGCCTCACACCGATATCGGATGTCGCAGCTCGCCGGTCGTTCCCGTCGTCGGGGCCCGACGCGGCTCCGTAGACTGTTCGAAACAGATGAGCCACGGAGAGGGAGCGAGAACGGTGGGAGTTCTTTCCCGGGTCGATACGCCCGAGGACCTGCGCCGGCTGACGGTGCCGCAGCTGCGCGAGCTGGCCGAGGAGATTCGGGAGTTCCTGGTCCGCAAAGTAGCGGTCACCGGCGGTCATCTGGGCCCGAATCTGGGGGTGGTGGAATTGACCATCGCCCTGCACCGGGTCTTCGACTCCCCGGCCGACCCGATCATCTTCGACACCGGCCACCAGGCCTACGTGCACAAGATCCTCACCGGCCGCAAGGACAAATTCGATCGGCTGCGCAAACAGGGCGGCCTGTCGGGCTACCCGAGCCGCGCCGAGAGCGAGCACGACTGGGTGGAGTCCTCGCACGCCTCGGCCTCGCTGTCCTATGCCGACGGTCTGGCCAAGGCCTTCGCGCTGACCGGGCAGGATCGCCACGTGGTCGCCGTCGTCGGTGACGGTGCGCTCACCGGCGGCATGTGCTGGGAGGCGTTGAACAATATCGCCGCGGGCCCGGATCGGTCGCTGATCATCGTGGTCAACGACAACGGCCGCTCGTATTCGCCGACCATCGGCGGATTGGCCGACCGGTTGACCGCGCTGCGCATGCAACCGGCCTACGAGCAGGCGCTCGACGCCACCAAGCGGTTCGTCCAGGGCATTCCGCGCGTCGGCAGCTCGGCCTATTCGATGCTGCACGCGCTCAAGGCCGGCATCAAGGACGCGGTCGCCCCGCAGGAGCTGTTCAGCGATCTCGGGCTCAAGTACGTCGGCCCGGTGGACGGGCACGATCCGGTGGCGCTCGAGGCCGCGCTGCGCCGCGCCAAGGATTTCGGCGGCCCGGTCGTGGTGCACGCGGTGACGCTCAAGGGCCGCGGATATCAGCCCGCGGTCGACCACGTCGCCGACCAGATGCATTCCATCGGCGCCATCGACCCCGAGACCGGACAGCCGACCGGCGGCAAGACCGTCGGATGGACATCGGTGTTCTCCGAGGAACTGATCCGCCACGGTGAACAGCGCGACGATATCGTCGCTCTCACCGCCGCCATGTCGGGTCCGACCGGGCTCGCGCCGTTCGGTGAGCGGTTCCCCGACCGGCTGTTCGATGTGGGTATCGCCGAGCAGCATGCGATGACCTCCGCCGCCGGCCTGGCGCTGGGTGGTCTGCATCCGGTGGTGGCGATCTACTCGACCTTCCTCAACCGCGCGTTCGACCAGCTGCTGATGGATGTGGCGCTGCTGAAGCTGCCGGTGACCCTGGTGCTGGACCGCGCCGGCATCACCGGTGACGACGGGGCCAGCCACAACGGCATGTGGGATCTGTCGGTGCTGGGCATCGTGCCCGGCATCCGCGTCGCCGCCCCGCGCGATGCGGTGACCCTGCGCGAGGAACTGGCCGAGGCGCTGGCCGTCGCCGACGGGCCGACCGCCCTGCGTTTCCCGAAAGGCCCTGTCGTCGAGGAGGTTTCGGCGCTGGAACGGCTCGACGGTGTCGACGTGCTGCGGATGCCGGAAGGCTCCTCGGCGCAGGCGGTGCGCGGTGACGTCCTCCTGGTGGCGGTCGGCGCGCTCGGCGCCACCGCGGTCGCCGCGGCGGATCTGCTGGCGGATCGCGGGATTTCGGTGACGGTGGTGGACCCGCGCTGGGTGCTGCCGGTCTCCGACACCATCGTCAAACTGGCCGAGAACTATCGCATGGTGGTCACCGTCGAGGACGGCGGCCTGCACGGCGGTATCGGATGCACCGTCTCCGCGCGGCTGCGCGATTCCGGACTCGACGTGCCGACCCGCGAACTCGGCGTGCCGCAGCAGTTCCTGGAGCACAGCTCGCGCGCCCAGATCCATCAGGAGCTGGGCCTGACGGCCGAGAACATCGCCGAGCGCGTTACCCGGTGGCTGACCGGTGGTGCGGTGTAGATTCTGAAACCGGTTACAGTTTTCGTCGCCGGTAGGAGTCTGCATGTCGTTCGTGCTCGTCGAGAAGCCTCGCCCGCAGATCGCGCTGGTCACCCTGAACCGGCCCGAACGCATGAACGCCATGGCGTTCGACGTCATGATCCCGCTGCGGGAGACGCTCGAGTCCGTGGCCGCCGACAACGAGGTTCGCGTCGTCGTGCTCACCGGCGCGGGCCACGGGTTCTGCTCCGGCGCCGATCTGCAGGGCGCCGGCCGGGTCCCGAATATCGAGGGCCTCACCCGCACCACCGTGGCGCGCCGTTCGATGGATCTGCTCGACAATGTGATGACCACACTGCGGCGCATGCATCAGCCGGTGATCGCGGCGATCAACGGGGCCGCGATCGGCGGTGGGTTCTGCCTGAGTATGGCCACCGATATCCGCATCGCATCGGAGCAGGCCTATTTCCGTGCCGCCGGCATCAACAACGGACTGACCTCCGCCGAACTCGGCATCAGCTATCTGTTGCCGCGCGCGATCGGCGCCTCCCGTGCCTTCGAGATCATGTTGTCCGGCCGTGACATCGACGCCGCCGAGGCCGAGCGGATCGGCCTGGTCTCCCGCACGGTCGCCGCCGACAAACTTCTCGACACGTGTTACGAACTGGCCGAACGCATCATCGGCTACAGCCGGGTCGGCACCGAGCTCACCAAGCGCATGCTGTGGAGCGGGATGGAGGCCGGCAGCCTGGAGTCACATATGCAGCACGAAGGTACGGCGCAACTGTACGTGCGGCTGACCACCGAGAATTTCGACGAGGCCATCCGCGCGCGCCGCGACCGGCGCACACCGGTCTACGAGGACTGAGCCGGCTCCGGGAACAGCGCCGCGGCCAGCTCGGGAACCGCCAGTTCGCGCTGCCAGGTCCGGGCGCCCCCGGCCTCGAGATATTTGTCGATCACGGCCGCGGGGTCCGACGGCGTTGCGCCGGTGCGGAATTCGGGCAGCCCGTCCCAGCACAGCCGGCGCAACAGATCGGGAGTCAGCAGATTCTCCACCGGCACCGCGTGTCGTTCCGACAGTCCGTTCATCGCCGCCCGGGCGGCGGCCAGGCGAGCCGCCGCGACCGGATCGCGGCGCTCCCAGCGATTGACCGGCGGCGGACCGTCGAACGGCTGCGACATCGGCGGCAACTCCGAATCCGGCAGCGCGCGAGCACGTTCCACCGCGGTGAGCCATTCCCGCGAATATCTGCGCTGCCGCGGACCACCGAACACCGGCAGGACGCGCAACTGCGGCACCGTCTTCGGATCCGCCTGTGCCGCGGCGATGATCGCCGAATCCGGCAAAATCCGCGCCGGGGCCACATCGCGATGACGCGCGATACCGTCACGCGCCGTCCACAATTCGCGGACGGTCGCGAGCTGCCGCGCCCGCCGCAGCGTGTGGATGCCCGAGGTGCGCCGCCAGCGATCCGGCTTCGGCGGCGCGGGCCGGGCGGTGCGCACATGGTCGAATTCCTGTGCGGCCCAATCGGATTTACCCTGATCGCTCAGCGCTGCCGCGACCTCGTCGCGCAATTCGACCAGCAGTTCCACGTCCAGGGCCGCGTAGTTGAGCCAGTCCTGCGGCAGCGGCCGGGTCGACCAGTCGGCCGCGCCGTGTCCCTTGCGCAGTTCCCGGCCCAGCAGCCGCGCCACCATAGCGGCCAATCCGACCCGCTCGAATCCGGCCAACCGGCCACCCAGTTCGGTGTCGAACAGCCGGGCCGGTCGCAGCCCCAGTTCGGCCAGGCACGGCAGGTCCTGGTCGGCGGAGTGCAGTACCCATTCCAGGTCGTTGATCACCGCCGCCAAGGCGTCCACCGCGGCCGGATCCGGAATCGGGTCGATGAGGAAGGTCCCGCTGCCGCGCCGGCGCAATTGGATCAGATAGGCCCGGTTGGAATAGCGGAATCCGGAGGCGCGTTCGGCGTCGACGGCCAGCGGGCCGGAACCGGCGGCCAGCGCGGCGGCCGCTTCCGCGATCTCACGAGCGGAATCGAGAACCGGAGGAATGCCGTCGGCCGGGGCGAGCAGAGGAACCACGCTGTCCGCGTCCTGCTGCGCGGGCTGGTGCTGCGATGCGGGTGATGTCCTCGAGATGGTGTCGGACTCGTCGGCTTCGGGCATAGCCCGAACTCTACGTGTCGCTCAGAACTGGTCGTCGGCAATCTGCGGATGCGGCCGCAAATGGGTGATGCCGGCCGGGGGCAGTCCCGCCGCGTAGGCCAGCACCTCGCAGAACGCCTCGACATGCGGGGCCAGCTGGGGTGAGCCGACCGTCCACGAGGCACGCAACTCCAGCTGATAGGCGCGCGGTGGCCCGGCGATATCGCCGTAGCGGACCGAACTCGTGGAGGTCACCGTGCCGCCGAGCGCCGTGAACTCCTCACCGCGCGATTCCAGGGCGTCGACCAGCCAGCTCCAGGCGACCTCCGGCAGCAGCGGATCGCCGGCCAAGGCCGCGTCGATATCGGCCTGGATGTAGGCCACCAATCGGAAAACGCCGTGCCAGGCCTCGTGCCCGTTCGGGTCGTGCAGCAGAATCAGGCGGCCGAAGGCGTCGTCGTCGGAATCGACCGGGATGACATTGGTGTCGGGATGCTTGACCTCGGCTCCGATGGCGTACGAATAGGGTGCCAGGCGTTGTGGGGGCCGGATCGGTGCGAGCTCGATCCGAGGATGGACGGATGCGGTGCCCATCGCATCGACCGCGGCGCGAAACTGGGCTGGTTCGCTGTCAGGGCCCGGGGTCGGTGCGGCGCCGTCGCGGAAGTCGAGCGGTGTCACGACTGTGAACGGTAGACCTCTCCGGTGTCCGGCACGCGGAGGCGCGCCGCTACGGGCGCTGTGACCGGGCGTGTACGGCCGCGCGGGTAGGCGCCCGGCGGCGGCATACGATAGCGGGGATGAGCACACCAACCCGCCGCCGCTTGCCCGATGCGCCCTTCCTCGCCGCCGCCACCGGCGCCGGACCCGGCCGCCGTCCCGTCTGGTTCATGCGGCAGGCCGGACGGTCCCTGCCCGAGTACCGCGAACTCCGCGCGGGCATCGGGATGCTGGAGTCGTGTTTCGATCCGGAGCTGGTGTGCGAGATCACGCTGCAGCCGATCCGCCGCCACGGCGTGGACGCGGCAATCCTGTTCTCCGACATCGTCGTTCCGCTCAAGGCGGCCGGCATCGAGCTCGATATCGTGCCCGGCGTGGGTCCGGTGATCGCGAATCCGGTGCGCTCGGTCGACGATGTGCGCGCGCTGCCGCGGCTGCGCCGCGAGGAGGTCGGCGCGATCACCGACGGTGTGCGGCTGTTGCTCGACGAACTCGGCGAGACGCCGCTCATCGGATTCGCCGGTGCCCCTTTCACTCTCGCGTCCTATCTGGTGGAGGGCGGCCCCAGCCGCAACCACGAGCGGACCAAGGCGCTGATGCTCGGCGACCCGCAGACCTGGCACGCGCTGCTCGGTGTGCTCACCGATATCACCGTGGAATTCCTGCGCGCCCAGATCGCGGCCGGGGTGGACGCGGTGCAATTGTTCGACTCGTGGGCGGGCGCGTTGTCGCTGGCGCAGTACCGGGAATTCGTTCTGCCGCATTCGGAACGGGTTTTCGCCGAGATCGGGGAAGCCGGTGTGCCGCGCATCCACTTCGGGGTCGGCACGGGTGAACTGCTGGGTGCGATGGGGGAGGCCGGAGCCGATGTCGTCGGCGTCGATTGGCGGGTGCCGCTGACTGCCGCCGCGCGCCGCGTCGGGCCGGGAAAAGCCTTGCAGGGCAATCTCGATCCGGCCGTCCTGTTCGCGGGCAGCTCGGTCGTCGAGCGTGAGATCCGCCGCATCGCCCACGAGGCGGACGAGGCGATCACCCTCGGCGCCACCGGTCATATCTTCAACCTGGGCCACGGCGTGCTGCCCGACACCGACCCCGGCGCCATCACCGCGGCGGTCGAACTGATCCACAGCCTGCCCACGCCGCTGTAAGCCCTAATCGTCGCCAGTAGTGCGGCGGACTCACGCACGTGGAACCGTGAGCGTGGCATCGAGGCGGTACCTGGGCGCCCCTCGCGAGGCGAGTACGTTGCAGGGGTGCGGTAGCGTCGCGCGCCGGCGCGGGGACGAGTTGAGGAGCAGCTATGCGGGTCGTGGTGGTCGGGGGCGGGATCAGTGGTCTGGTCGCGGCGTATCGGCTGCGAGTGGCCCTCGGCTCGGAGCTCGAACTGGTGCTGGTGGAGCGGCGCGACCGGGTCGGTGGCATTCTGCACACCGGTAAGCTGGCAGGTGAGCCGGTGGATCTGGGTGCGGAGGCGTTCGTGGGCCGACGGCCCGAAATCCCGGCGCTGCTCGCGGAATTGGGGCTGACCGAGCAGCTGGTGCATCCGGCCGGGCGGCGACCGCTGATATGGTCCGGCGGCACCGCCCACCCCCTGCCCGAAGGCACGCTGATGGGCATTCCCACCGGGCCCGATGCCGTGGCCGGCCTGGTGGACGCCGAGACGCTCGACCGGATCGCCGCCGAGCCCGGCCGGCCGCTGCGCTGGGAACGTGGCGGTGACGTGTCGGTCGCCGAGCTGGTCGGCGAGCGTTTCGGTGCGCAGGTGGTGCAACGCAGTGTCGATCCGCTGCTGGGCGGGGTGTATGCCGGGCGTGCGGAGTCGATCGGTGTGCGCGCGGCGCTGCCGACCCTGGCCGCCGCCCTCGACGCCGGCGCGCCGAATCTCACCCGGGCGGTCGCCGACGCCCTGCCGCCGCCGTCCACCGCCCCGGTTTTCGGCGGCCTGCGCGACGGATATCGGGCGCTTCTCGACGCCCTGCGCGAGGCCGCGGCGCCGAAGGTCGAAACCGATACGGCCGCAACGGGTCTGGCGCGTACGGCCACCGGATGGCGGATCGATCCGGTCGGCGAGGCCGACGCGGTGATTCTCGCCACCCCGGCGCCCGTCACCGCCGAGTTGCTGCGGCCGGTGGCTCCGGAAGCAGCCGCGGCCGCGGCCGGTATCGAACTGTCCTCATCCGCCGTGGTCGCCCTGGGCCTGCCGGCCGACACCCCACTGCCCGACAATTCCGGCATTCTGGTCGCCACCGGAGAACCGTTGCGCGCCAAGGCCTTTACCCTCTCCAGCCGCAAATGGCCGCATCTGGCCGAGCGCGACGTGGCGCTGGTACGCGCCTCGTTCGGCCGCTTCGGTGACGACACCCCGCTGAGCTGGTCGGACGACGATCTCGTCGCGGCCGCCGTGGCCGACCTCTCCACCGTGACCGGTCTCGCGATCCACCCCGAAACGGCCCTGGTGCAACGCTGGCGCGGCGGCCTCCCGCAGTACGCGCCCGGCCACACCACTCGGATCACCGAACTGGAATCGGCGGTTGCCGCACTGCCCGGCCTCGCGATCGCCGGAGCGTACCTGCACGGCGTCGGCGTCCCGGCCTGTGCCGCCTCGGGAACCGCTGCGGCGCAACGCATTCTGGCCCGATGATCGATTCGTAGTGGACGATCGGGTTCGCTCCGGTCGGCGGCGGCGCACAGCAATGCTGGTGCCGAGTGACCAGCCGACTGTCCGTGCAGAACTCGTTCGGCCCGCATCGGCCCGGGAAGACCGGCCTGCGAGCCCACGCCCTTGCCTCGCCGATTCCGGCCGTCGACGCGCATCGAACGGGTGGCGGACAACCGATGTCGGCCGACCGCGTGCGGGCGCCTGTACGCGAAGCGACCGTGCCGAACAACACGGGTGCGGGCGTTCTGCTGGACACCGCCCAGTGGCACGATGGAGGCTATGGCGCGACTCGATTACCAGGCTCTCAATTCGACCATCCGGTATCTGATGTTCTCGGTGTTCCAGGTCAAACCCGGAGTGCTGGGGGATCAGCGCGACACCGTGGTCAAGCAGGCGCGGGAATTCTTCGACTCGCTCGAGGAGCGTGGCGTCGTGGTCCGCGGCCTCTACGACGTGGCGGGGCTGCGCGCCGACGCCGATTTCATGATCTGGTGGCATGCCGAGCGGATCGAGGATGTGCAGGCCGCCTACGCCGATTTCCGCCGCACCACCGATCTGGGGCGCGCGAGCACGCCGGTGTGGAGCAACGCCGCCCTGCATCGCCCCGCGGAGTTCAACAAGAGCCACATCCCGGCCTTCCTGGCCGGGGAGGAACCGGGCAACTACATCTGCGTCTACCCGTTCGTGCGCTCCTACGACTGGTACCTGCTGCCCGACGAGGAGCGTCGTCGCATGCTCGCCGACCACGGCAAGCAGGCCCGCGCCTATCCGGACGTGCGGGCCAACACCGTGGCCTCGTTCGCCCTCGGCGACTACGAGTGGATTCTCGCCTTCGAGGCCCCGGAACTGCACCGCATCGTCGACCTGATGCGCGATCTGCGCGCCACCGACGCCCGCAACCACGTGCGCGAGGAGATTCCGTTCTTCAGCGGCCCGCGCGTGGATGTCGAGCAGTTGGTCAACGCCCTGCCCTGAGCCTCGACGCCCTGCCCCGAGCCTCGAAAACACCGTCCTGCGCGGCGCGATCCGCCGGTGCCCCCGAAATTCGGGGCGTGCCGGGATGCGGCCGGGCCCGTAGGGTCTTCCCGTCAGCTCGGTCGCGCGCCTGCTCGGCGCGCGATCCGCAGCGGTCGGCGGATCGCATCCGGCACGCTCGGGCGGTGAGTTTTCAACCGGCGCCGCGATCAGCCCGCCGCGTCGTCCGAGGGGTGCAGGCGCAGCGCGATCGAGTTGATGCAATACCGCTTGTCGGTCGGGGTCGCATAACCCTCGCCCTCGAAGACGTGCCCGAGGTGGCTGTGGCAGTTGGCGCACAGCACCTCGACCCGGCGCATCCCCAGCGAGTCGTCGGCCCGCAGAATCACCGCATCGGAATCGGCCGGATCGAAGAACGACGGCCACCCGCAGTGCGAATGGAACTTCTCGGTGCTGCGGAACAATTCGGCGCCGCAGGCCCGGCAGGTGTAGACGCCGGTGGTTTCGGTATCGGTGTATTCACCGGTGAAGGCGCGTTCGGTGTCCGCTTCGCGCAGCACCGCGTACTCCTGCGGGGTCAGCCGCGCCCGCCACTGCTGCGGGCTCAGCTCGATCTTGGGTGCCGGAAGCGATGAAGTCGCGGGCGAACCATCCTGTGAGCTCATGACGCGAGTCTAGTGGCGTCGCGCGACCATCCTCGGGCCGCGACCGATCACCGCAGGTCAGCGCAGCGCACCGGCCTCCGGCTGCGCTGTCGGTTCCATGGTGTCGTCGTCGGGCAGCGGCTCGTGGCGATCGATGCGCGGCGCCGGATCGGCAGTCGCGGCCGGGGCCTTGGTGGTCGTCTCGGGCAACAGGAACGCCGGTTCGATTCCCGAGTCCAGCCGGCCCTCGCGCCGCGCCGCGAGATACCGGTCGCCGAGGACGCAGAACGTCACGATCAGCAGCAGTGCCCAGCCGAAGGTGACGCGCAGGTACTCGAGCGCCCGCCCGGTGCTCTGCCAGTGGTCGAGCAGCCATTTGTCGTAGGTCATGAACCCGAAGATCGCCAGCCAGGCCGGCCAGTTGCGCAGCACCGAATTGCGCAGCACCACCGTCATGAGGAACGGGAACAGCATCATCGAGTAGTACTGCTGTCCCAGACCCGACAGCAGCCAGGACGCGATCAGGATGATGCCCGCGGTGGTGCAGACGAAGAACAGTTCGTCCTCGCGGCAGTACCGGTACAGCAGCCACAGCGAGATCAGCACCAGCACACCGAGCACGATGCGCATACTCCAGGTCAGCCATACCGGCAGTCCGTAGTACTCGGCATTGCCCGCGATCGCGCTGTTGAAGTAGTCGCGCGATTTGAGCAGATAGGGCAGCGTGCGGTGGACGAAGTCCATCGGATCCTTGGTCAGCGGCCACGCGACCGCCATCAGCACCACCGGCACGCCGATCGCGGTGATGAACACCTGCCATTGGCGGCGCGCCAGCGGTATCAGCAGCATCGGCGCCAGCGTCGGTTTGACCGCGATCGTGAGTCCCATGACCAGCCCGGCCAGCAGATCGCGTCGCTGCAGCAGCAGGTGGATGAACAGCACCTCGGCCAGCAGCAGGCACCCGTTGACATTGCCGAAACCCAGTGTGTTGATGACGGTTTCGGAGGCGAACATCAGCAACAGCAGCAGCGGCGCGGCCACCGATTTCGTCGAGAACTTGAACAGCCGCAGCAGCAGATACCAGGCCAGGATGATCGCCACCGCGTTGAGCGCGATGAAGCACCAGCGCGATTTCTCCGGGTCGATCAGCGCGAGCGGCGCGATCAGCAGGGTGCCGCTGGGCGGGTACAGATAGTGCGGGTCGACCAGGTCGAAGTTCTCGCCGTAGATGGCGCGTCCGTTGAGGAAGGCCAGCGACGCCTTGTAAACCGGCGCGAAATCGTCGGTGATGGAGAAGTTGGTCCCTTTGACGATGACCTGATGCAGCACTGTGAGGATCGCAAACGGCCACAGTGCGAAGTTGAACACTTCGGCGGTGGTGCGAGCGGTGCGCGGCTCGAGCTGACGAAGGAACACTGGGGCACGGTACACCGGAAACCTGCGCGCTGGTTGCGCGGACCCGCCGTCGGGCGTGCCGGTGACCGCTTTTGCCGGGTGTGCGCCCGGCCACTTCGTGCGTGGCCGCACGATAACCTCAGGCCGGGCAGGCGGTGCCGTCGGCGGGCAGGGTGCCGTCCTTCAGATAGCCGGCGATGTTCTGCTGCGCGCAGCCCGAGTGGGTGAACACCGGATGCCCCCAGCCCTGCCACTGCACGGTGGAGGTGCGCGCGCCCGCCGCACCCAGCGCGCCGGTGACCGAGGATCGCCCGTCGCCGCCGACGACGGGATCGGCGGCCGTACCCAGCACCAGCACCGGCAGGGTGAACTTGTCCGGCAGTCGCGGCGCCTGCGTCACCGGCCACGCCGAACATTCCATCAGTCCGGTCGCCGCCGTCTTACCGAAGGCGGGATACTTGGCAGCCCATTCGATCTCGAGCTGCTTGGCGCGGTCGGGGGTGGCGGGCTGCTGGTTGTCGCTGCAGCGGGAGACGAATTGCCCGTCGGCTCCCACCGCTGCCGCCTCCCGGGTGACCAGAGCCTGCAAAGGCCCCTGATCGCCGCGTCCGGCCGCAGAGAGCGCATCGGCCAGTTCGGTGGTGCGGGAGGCCTGATCCGCGCGTGGGTCGCCGAGGAACGCGGTGATCGTGGTGGTCAGCGCCGATGCCGACAGGGCGCCGAGTTGTCCCGCTCCCGCCCGGTTGATCAGATCGGTGATCGCGGCCCGCGGATCCGTGCCCAGTGAGCATCCGAGATCGGCGCAGCGGCGGGCGAATCCGGTCAGCGCCGCCTCGGCGCCCTTCACCTGCTGTTCGGTGCGCGTCACCGCATCGGTGTTCGCCGGTTCCGGCGAATCGAGCACCAGCCGGGCCAGCCGGTCGCCGAATTTGGCGGCATAGCTCAGCGCCACGCGCGCGCCGTTTCCGGTGCCCAGCAGATCGATGTGGTCGACCTGCCACTGCTTGCGCAGCTGTTCGATGTCGTCGGCGGCGTGCGGGGCGTCGAAGGTGCCCTGATAGGGCTGCAGGAAGTCCTGGCAGGCGACGGTGGCGTTCTGGCTCAGTGTCGCCACCGCATCCACCCGGTCGCCGCCACCGGGGGCGAACTGGCCGTTGTCGGCCAGCCCCTGCCGGGTGTCGTCGGGCAGGCAGTCGATCGGCTGGGAGCTGCCGATACCGCGTCGATCCACCCCGACCACCGGCCGGCTCGCCAGAATCGCCGCGCCCGGCCCGGAGACCAGACCGGCAACGGTCGCGGTGGAGGATCGATCGCCGCCGGAGGTCACTACCAGCGGTGCCGCGTCGGCGGGCGTCTGCGGCGTGCGCGCGCGGACCGCGGCGATGCGGAAGGTGCCCAGGACCGTGCCGCCGGAATCGATCGGCGCCGAGAACTCAGCGCAGTCGAAACTCACCCCGGCCGGCGGCGCCCCGGTGCCCAGCGAGCTGAAGGTCGGTGCCGCGCAATCGTGCCAGGCCAGATCGGTTTTGGGGACCTGCGCCTGCGGTGGCGCCGCCGGCGCGGCGCTGGTGCTGGTGGCCGGGCCCGAGCCGCCGTGCGGTTGTTCCACCGCCACGCCCGGTCGCTGCGACGGCCCGGCACCACAGGCGGTGGTCAGCAGAACCGTCAGCGACGATGCCAGCAGAGCGGCGCGAGTCCAACGCATGCGCTACAGCCTGCCAGGTCCGGCGCGCCGTTTCAGCCTTGGGTGCGGCTGCGCTCCCAGCGCGTCAGCACTGTGCCGTCGTCGTCGATCAATGCGTGGCGCAGGCTCATCGGGGTCGGCAAGGCATTGGGCGACACCGCGATTCGGCCCGCCGTGCCGCCGACCAGCAGCGGTGAGACGGTCAGGCACAATTCGTCGACCGCGCCCGCGCCGATCAGTTCGCCGAACAGCGACGGGCCGCCCTCGCACAGCACCCGCAGCAGTCCGCGCTCGCCCAGCACCCGGCGGATGTCGGTGGCGGTGACGGTGCTCTGCCCGGCCTCGATCACCTCCGCGCCGGTCTCGGCGAGCAGGCGTTTGCGTTCGCCGTCGGCCGCGGCGGTGGTGAGGATCATCGGCGGGCGCTGGGTGTCGGTGAACAGCCGGCACGCCGGGTCCAGCGCCGCGCTCGCCGTCACCACCGCGACCGGCGGCGGCGCACCGTCGCGCGCCCCGCCCAGCCCGTGGTGGTGCAGGCGCATGCGCCGCCGGGAATCGGTGCGCGCACCGCCGTAGTTCTCCACGCGCGCGGTCCCGGCGCCGACGACGATCACGTCGGCCAGATCGCGCAGGATGGCGAAGACGGTGGCGTCGGCGGGCCGGCCCAGGGCGCCGGAGCGGTCGTCGACGGTGACCGCGCCGTCGAGGCTGGCGATGAAGTTGACCCGGATCCACGGCCGTTCCAGGGCCGCCGGATAGGTGTAGAGCTGAACCAGGTCGGTGATCTCGCCGGCACCGCCGGTGGTCAGTGCTGTGAACTGGATCGCATCGGGGACACGCTGCATAAGGTCCGATCACACCACGTCAGTACGCTACGAGCGTGCAACAACGCCTCGTCGATCGTCATCCGGAGGTTCCGGCCGATCAACTCATCGCCCAGATGGTGCCGCCGCCCACGTTCGACGAGGTGAGTTTTGCCTCCTACATTCCCGATCCCAAGGAGCCGAGCCAGGCCGCGGCCGTGCGCGCGGCCGAGGATTTCGCCGCGCGGGTGGGCAAGATTCATGCCGCCGCCGGTAAGAAGTCACTGTTCGGGAAGAAGAAGCGGGTCGACGGCGCCGGGCTGTATCTCGACGGCGGATTCGGTGTCGGCAAGACGCACCTGCTGGCCTCGATCTTCCATGCCTCCCCGGGGCCGAAGTCGTTCGGCACCTTCGGTGAGGTGACGAATCTCGTGGGCGCCCTGGGCTTCACGAACGCGGTGGAACGTCTGGGCGGCAACAGCGTGCTGTGCATCGACGAATTCGAACTTGATGATCCGGGCGACACCATGCTGGTGTCGCGACTGCTCACCGAACTGACCGCGCGCGGCGTGTCGGTGGCGGCGACCTCGAACACGCTGCCCGATCAGCTCGGTGAGGGCCGGTTCGCCGCCCAGGACTTCCTGCGCGAGATCCGCAAGCTGGGTTCGCTGTTCGACACCGTCCGCGTCGACGGCCCCGACTACCGCCACCGCGATCTGCCGCCGGCGCCGGAACCCACCGATCCGGCGCTGCTGTCGGAAAAGGCCGCGGCCACAACGAATTCCACGCTGGACGACTTCGACGCACTGCTCACGCACCTGAGCACGCTGCATCCGTCGAAGTACGGTTCGCTGATCGCCGGGGTGTCGGCGGTCTACATCTCGGCGGTGCACACCATCACCGATCAGGCGGTGGCGCTGCGGATGGTGGTGCTGGCCGACCGGCTCTACGACGCCGGGACGCCGGTCACCGTGTCGGGCGCGCCGCTGGACAAGATCTTCTCCGAGGAGATGCTCGGCGGCGGCTACCGCAAGAAGTATCTGCGCGCGATCTCGCGCCTGCTGGCGCTGTCGCGATTCGAGGTCCCGGCGGGCTGATCCCGGTTCGTACAGCGTACTGTCGGGAGGCGAATTCCCTACCATGGACGACTGTCCAGTTTCCCTCTGAACGGAGCTGACATGGCCCATCGTTCGATTCGCCTCGCCGCCACCGTCGCCGTCGGCGCTCTCATCGCGGCCGGTCCGGCGCTGGGTGTCGCGGTTGCCGCCGACCCGCCCCCGGCCCCCTCGTCGGTCTCGGTGCACACCGAAGACCGGTCGCTGCGGCTGGCCAGTGTGCAGAACGCGCGCGATATCGGCGGATACCGCACCACCGACGGCCACGTCGTCGAGGCCGGCCTGGTGTTCCGCACCGCGGACCTGAGCAGATTGTCCGACGCGGATGCCGCCGCGCTGTCCGCGCGCGGGCTGCGGGTCGTCGACGATCTGCGCACGAGCTACGAACGCGCGCTGGGGCCGGATCGGGTGCCGGTCGGTGCGACGCTGAACATTCGCGATGTGATCGGGCAAGCCCCGCCCCAGGTCATGGCCTCGACGCTGAGCGCGGGCAGCGACCTGTATCGCGCGTTCATCACGGCTCCCGGTGCGAGCGAGGCGTTCGCCGGTGTCCTGCACGACATCGCCGGCAGCGACGGTTCGGTGCTGTTCCACTGCTCGGCCGGGAAGGATCGTACCGGCTGGACCGCGGCTGTCCTGCTGACGATCCTCGGCGTGGACCGCGAGACCGTGAACTACGACTTCCTGCTGTCGAACTACTACCGCGACGCCGCCGAGGGCGACGCGGTCGACGGAGTGCTGCAGTCGGCCCTGGATTCCGCCTTCGATCAGGTGAATCAGAGCTACGGCAGTTTCGACAACTACGTGCACGACGGACTGAAGCTGACCGACGGCGATATCGCGGCGTTGAAGGCGAAACTGCTCGCCTGACCGGCGGTTTCGACGGGCGGGCCGAATCCGGTTGCGGAACAGCCGGATTCACACCTGCCGTTGCATCACGAAGTCGTGGCATACCTGATTGCCGACGGTGAAGGTCTTGGTGCCGACGCGGCGGAAACCGTGCTTGCCGTAGAAGCGCTGGGCCCGCTCGTTGCGCTGGTTGACACCGAGCCAGACCACCGAATATCCGCCGCGGCGAGCGTAATCCACCACCGCGTCCATCAGGGCGGTCGAGACGCCACTGCCGTGGTGGCCGGGCATCACGTACATCTTGCTGATCTCGAGCGCGGGGCGGGCCGCGATCATCGCGGCGACCGCGGGATCGACCGGTTCACCGGAGATCAGCATGGTGTAGCCGACGATCTCGCCGCCGACGACGGCCTTGAGCACGATCCGCTGCGGATCGCTCAGATACTCGCCGAACCGTTCGCCGGACAGCACCTCGGTGATGAAGGTGTCGATGTTCTCCTCGGTCAACTCCGGCGGGCACGCCAGGGGAAACGTCGCGGTCGCGACGTCGCTCAATTCCTCCGCGTCCCAGATCCCGGCGCGGTCGACGACGACTTGCTCGGTCATGGGTCCAGTACAACATGTCCGGAACGGGTCGACGACAGCTCGCCGGGCGCCGGGCGCGGCCGGAAGAAACGCGCGGTGGCGATCAGGACGACGGCGAACAGCAGCGGGATCACGAACCCGGTCCGCAAACTCGACGCATCGGCGACGGCCCCGACCACGCCGCCACCGATCAGCGTGCCCGCGTAGTTGAACAGATTGAGCCGGGCGATCACCGCGTCCAGTCCGCGGCCTTCGGTCAGCCGCCCGGCCTCGCTGAAGCACAGCGGTGCGATCACGGGCAGGCCCAGGCCCGCGATGAGGAATCCGGCCAGTGCCGTGGCCGGTCCGGGCGCGGCCACGACCAGTGCCAGGCCGAGCACGCCGATCCCGGCGGCCACCCGGACCACCGCCCGTGCGCCGTATCGGCGCACCCACCAGTCGCCGCTGAGCCGGGTGAGCAGCGAGGCGCCCTGGTAGGCGGCCAGCGCCAGGGCCGCCGTCGCCGACGAGGACAGCAGATCGTCGGTGAGATACAGCGCGGACCAGTTGCCCACCGCCAGATCGATGGCGAACACCAGCGCCACCGCGATTCCCAACGCGAGATATGCCCGCAGGGCAACGGCCGCAACGGTTTCGGGCGCCCGGCCCGGTTCGGCGGGCTGGGCCTCGGCCTGGCCGGCGCCGAGCAGCCGCGGCCCGAACACCAGACTTGCCACCGCGACCACCGCGGCGGCGACGGTGACCGCGTACGGCAGGGTGATTCCGACCTTCTGGCAGCCCGAGACGAACAATGCGCCCAGAATCGACCCGGCACTCCACGCGGCGTAGAACGACGACAGCACGAACCGCCCGTATCCGTGCTGAATGAACACCGCCTGCATATTCGTGCCCGCGTCGACCATGCCGACCGCGACGCCGTAACAACCGAGCGCGATCAGCGCCACCACGATGTTCGGCGCGATCGCGATCGCCAGTCCGGTCACCGCTATCAGCGCGAGCCCGGCCCGCAGCGCCACCCGGCTCGACCAGTGCACCGCCACCCGCTCGGCCAGCAAACTGCCGCCGGCGGCCAGCCCGGAGATCATCACGACCGCGACCAGGATGACGGTGTCGGTGAGCCCGAGTCGATCCCGCTGCTGCGGCAGTTCGGTGAGGACGACCGCGAGGAAGAAGCCCTGCAGCGCGAAGGCCACCGAATTGGCGGTGCGGGCGGCCCGCAGCGTGGTCGATACAGGAATGTATCCGCGGTCGAACATCTGCGCAGCCTAATGGGTGAAAGCCCGGAGGCGGTAGCGGAGCGCCCGAGCCGCGCACCCGGCAGGAGAAGTTCCGGCTTCGCAACGTCGCGATTACGCCGCTGTCCGAGCGCGGGCGATTCCGCAGTTCACCGGACTCGATGATCACGTGGGGCTCCCGGTTGGATAACGAAACCGGTCACGGGGACGTGTAGCCCCCTGGCACGTGCGGCACTCTGGATACAGCGGGCCGCACGGGCCGCTGGTGCACGGGTAGGGGAGTGGTCGCGTGAGTACGACAGAACGGGCCGAGACGAGGCAGCAGACGACGACGCTGGCTCCCCTGGAGTCGGTGAAACTGCCTGTGGTGGAGCCGAATCCGCGCGGACATCAGGCGGGTGACCGGTGTCGCGAACCCGGCTGTGGCAACTGTCACTGGGATGTGCAGCGGCTGAAATACTGGTTGCGCGGCAGGCTGCTGGCGGCGGGTGCCGACGATGCCGAGGTGGACAAGCCGCTGGGTGCGCAGACGCCCGGTCTGCTGTGGCGGCGTGGGAACCGGTTGTGCGCTATCGAGGTGCGCAGCGCGCCGGTCTCGATCGAGCACGCGCGCAAACGCACGGCCCGGCTGAAGGCGGTGGGCTGTGACGAGGTGTTGTGGCTGTGCCCGACCGGATATTGGATCGGGCAGATACCGGCGCTGGGCGTGGACGATTTCGCCGCCGCCGGATGTGAGTACCGGGCATTGTCGGGTGGGCTGGTCATCGATTCCGACGGTATCCTCAGCCCCAGGGAAACGCCCTGGGAAATAAGGGAATTCATCGATGGCTGGGTCGCGGGCGAGTTGGCCTGCGGCTATCTGGACGAGGACACGAGAGGGTGGGCGACGGTGAGCGATTGGGAGGCCCACACCCACGCACAGGCGATGATGATCGCGCAGCAGCGGCAGGAACTGCTCGACCAGCGCACCGAATTGGCCTTGGCGCGCAGGGCGACTCGCGACAAAGCCAAACAGATGCACAAGATGATGCATCGGCTCGAACGCGCCGAACTCGTCGCCGGGGAGCTGGACGCGGTCAAACGCCGGCTGTCCGATCGCGACCGGCTCGAGGCCGGTCTGCGGGTACGGATCGCGCGTCAGCGCGAAGCGGTGCTGCATTGGCAGCTGATGACCTGTTTCGCGATGCTGGTGATCGTGACGTTCATCGTGGCGGGTTTCATGTTGAAGTGAGGTCAGGTCGCGCTCAGCCGGAACGGGGCACGATCCCAGCGCCAGCCGTGGCGCAGGGCGAGCGCGATCAGGTCCACCGGTTCCAGGCCGGTCTCGTCGACCAGGCTCCGGAATTCGGCCCACTGCACGGCGCCGGTGGCGAGCCGGTTGCGGAGAATGTTCTCCGAACGGGCGGACACCGTGTGCCGCAACAGATCCGGCTCGCCGAGCCTGCTGCCGGTGAAGACCAGCCATCCCCAGCCGCGGGCATGCGCGTGCGCGCGGGCCGCCTCGAGCCGCACCCGGTTGGCGTGTAATCCCAACTGTCCCAAGGCGACCACGTCGGCCAGTAGCACGCGTCCGTCGGTCAGTCGGGCGGCGACGGTGGGACAGTAGGAGTCCGCCACGCCGTCGGCGGTGAAGTCGACGGCCACGGGCCGCTCGGTGTAGCTGTCGACCTGTTCGCCCTCGTCGAGCATGCGCAGCAGCCGGGCTTGCAGAGCGGTGTCGAATGTGGTTTCGCGGCCGAGCTTCTCGGCGAACATGTGGCCGCGGGCGTCGTCGTCGGCGTCGACCGTCGTGATCGGCAGCTCGGGCAGGTCGCCGGGATCGCCGCTCGGCCAGTCCACCCGTCGCAGCAGCGGAAGCAGTTGCCCGGCAGCGGGTTCGGCAGTGCGGGGGCGATCGAGATGCCACCGACTACGCTGCTGCCAGCCCGCGATGCGCTGGAAGACGAAGCCGGCCACCCGTTTGGCGTCGATCAGCGAATGCCCGGCCAGCCGCAACTTCAGATACGCCAGATCCTGGGCGGCGATATCGCAATCTCCGACATAGGTTTCGGTGAGCAGCGTCCGGGTCAGCCGCTGATCGCCCCACCCGACCGGATACCGGTCGGCGAACACAGCCGGATCGGGATGGCGGGTGGCCTGCACCCGCCGCAGCAGCTGCCCCGCCGCTCGGGTGTAGAGCTGGCGAACCCGGTCGCGCGAGAGTTCGAAGCGGGCGCCCAGCAGAGTCAGCGTCTCCGGGCGCACACCGTCGAGCCCGAGCCGGCGAGTGAGCAGCTCGCCGTCGCGGGGACGTTCCTCGGCTTGGGCCGCGACCATGTTCGCCAGCGTGTCGGCCATCTGCTCGGAGGTGAAGGAGATGCCGTCGCGCAGGTCGTCGAGCAACCCGGCCTGTATCTCCTCGATCCGGTTGGTCGTCACCACATGCCTTTCGCTGTCTCGCACGTCCTTTCGAAAGCCTATGCCTTCGTGCGGGTTCCGGGTGCGCGAGCGCGGGCGTGTCCGCCGATATGGTGGCCGATTCAACGGCGAGCCGCTTCGACGGTTCAGCGGCGCGCGGGTTCGGTGAGGCGGCTGTCTCGGCCCGAGTCGGCCGCTGCCGACTCGCCGGCCTCCACGGCGAAGACGGTGATCAGCAGCGCGACCATCCACGCGAGAGTCGAGCCGGCCGCCAGCCGGTGGATGGCGCCGACGAAACCCGGCCCGGTCGGCGATCCGGCCACCGCGCCGAATATCGCGACACCGCAGGCGGTTCCGACCTGCCGGGCGGTATTGGACACTCCCGTCGCCAGGCCGGACCGGTCCGCCGGTGTGGCACGCACCGTCGCCGCGACCACCGATGTCGTGATGAGGCCGGAGCCGCAGCCGAGCACGGTGAAGCTCAGCAGCAGTCCGCCGCTGCCACCGCGGTCGTCGAGTGTGAGCAGCATCGCCGAACCGCATGCCGCGAGGGCGCAGCCGATCGCGATGGCCGGGCGCGGGCCGTACCGGGCGGTCAATCGTCCCGACACCGGCGCCAGCAGCACCAGCGGCAGGGCCAGCGGCAGCACACTGACGCCCGCCGCGCCGGGGGAGCGCCCCAGCGTGTCCTGCAGATACAGCATGCCGATGAACAGGATGCCGTTGAAGATCAGGTTCATCATCAGGGCGACGACATTGGGAGCGAGAAAATCCTTGTGCCGCAACAGGTCCACCGGCAGGAACGGATGAGCGCTGCGCCGCGCCGAGAGGTAGGCGCCCGCCAGCGCACACACCGCGACCACCGCCGCGGTGCCGACGACCGCCGTCCCCGCGTGGTGCCCCGCGGAGATGACGGCGAACACCAGCGCGCCCAGGCCGAGGACGAATCCGGCCAGTCCGGGCACGTCGATGCGCTCGCCGCGCCGCGGTGGTGCGGCCGGTACCACGATCCGGGCCGCGACGGTCGCCGCGATCGTCAGCGGCACCGCGATCCAGAAGACCGGCCGCCACCCGAGGCGGTCGACGAGAATTCCGCCGAGCAGCGGTCCGGCCGGCAACGCCAGCGACGACACTGCCGCCCAGGTGCCCAGCGCCTTCGCCTGTTCCGCCCGATCCGGGAAGACGTCCACGATGACGGCCATGGTGCTGGGCAACAGCAGCGCCCCGCCCACGCCCTGGACCACCCGCGCGGCGATCAGCACCCCGACCGACGGAGCCAGTGCACACGCCAGCGAGGCCAGCCCGAAGACCGCGAATCCGGCGAGCAGCATCCGGCGATGCCCGATCCGATCGCCGACGGTTCCCGCCGCCAGCAGCAGTCCCGCGATCGCGACCACGTATCCGTCCACCACCCACTGCAGCGATGCGATGTCGGTATGCAGGCCGCGACCGATCGCGGGCAGCGCGACATTCACGATGGTCACATCCAGCAACACCAGAAACATCCCGGCGCACATCACCGTGAGGATGGCGGCCGGGTTGCGAACCTGTGGAGTCGAAGTCATATCCGCAGTGTCGGTGCGCAACCTTTCGGTGTGGACCGAAGTATCGGCGATGAGGCAGCGGGTGAAGCGAACAGCGTCCTGCCGCAGCTTCTTTCGCTCACCGCCTCCTTGGCGGCGCAGCGTCAGGTCAAGCGGCGGAACCATCGCCGACGCCGGCGACTGCGGCGATACACCACGGCGGTGACCCGTGCGCCCAAGGAATCGGTGACGTGGAAATACTCGCCACCGAGGTCGGCGGCGGCATAGGCGATCTCGTCGATCGAGCCGTGGATATCACCGGCACCGAACGCGCTCAGCGTCATCTCGACCGTTCCGATCCGATCGAATCCTTCGGCCGGAGGCACATCGAGTTCCTCCGCACGCATACGCACCACCCCAATGTCGGCCGAACCGGAACGGTAGTCAAGGTTGTGGAGCGAGGTCGCCCGCCGATTGCCGGCGGACCGTCCGCCCGCTGTCGCCGCGGACGTGCGCGGACGGCCACGATTCGGTGCGCACCGAAGTGTTGTCGCGGCAGACTCGAGTCATGACCGATCGCCGACCTCTCTACGGGTATTCCGATATCGCCGCTGTCGGCGCCCTGCTGGCCGACGCGACCCGGGCGCATGATGATCGGCCTGGCGGACGGGCGCGCGCTGCCGGCATCGGTGCTGGCCGCGGAGGCCGGCGTCGCGGCGTCCACGGCCAGCGAACACCTGGCCCGGCTCGTGGAGGGGGGACTGCTCACGGTCGAACGATCCGGCCGCCACCGGTACTACCGCATAGCGAATGCCCAGGTCGGCGCCGCGATCGAAGCGCTGGCAGTGCTGGCGCCGACGCGACCCGTGCGTTCACTGCGGGAATCCACCCGCGCGGCGGCGCTGCGCCGGGCGCGCAGTTGTTACGACCACCTGGCCGGGCGACTGGGCGTCGCGGTCACCGAGGCACTGCTCGAGCGGCAGGCGCTGACCCGCACCGACGGCGTCGCGGGAACCGCACGCGCACAGGGAGATCCGATCTCGGCGCCGATGACCGACCACCCGTACCGCCTGGGCCCGAATGCCGAGCCCCTGTTCGCCGAGCTGGGCGTGGATCTCGACGCCGCCCGCGACCGGCGCCGCCCCCTGCTGCGTTTCTGCGTCGACTGGAGCGAGCAACGTCACCATCTGAGCGGTGCGCTCGGTGCCGCGGTACTGACCCGCATGGAATCGGCGGGCTGGGTGGAACGGCCGGGAACCCGCCGCACGCTGCGGCTGACCGACAGCGGAGCGCGGGTGCTGGATCGGGTGCTGGGCGTCGAATTCGCCGAATAGCGCGTCGAACCCGCGGATCAGCCGTGCTCGACGGCGATCTTCATCCGGTTGAGGGTGGTGGCCATATCGTTGTGGTTGCGCCGCCCGCGCGCCCACCCGAGCGCCGTCCAGTACAGCCGCAGCGGCAGGATCGTCGAGAGTTCGAACGATTCGGTGACGTCGGTGCCGCCGTCGCGCTGTTCCAGCCGATAGCCCCACCTGTTGATGCTCATCCCCTTGGGTCCGAGGACGGTGAAGGCGAATTCTCGCTCGGGCTCGCACACGTCTACCCGGCACGTGGTCCAGTAGACCGGCCCCACCTGATTGCGCCGCACGTGCCCCCGGAACTTCGCTCCCACCGCGGGACCCGTTGCGCCGCCGAGCCATTCGGCCTCGAACGTCTCGGGACTGAATTCGCCGATCCGCGTGATATCGCTGACCAGCGCCCACACCTGCGCCGGCGACGCGGCCATGTGGACGGTTACCGAATCGCGCACGACATCTCTCCTTGCCGCTCGGCTGGTTGGGCCTCGACCGTATCCCAGGCGACGAGACGGCGGACACAGTCGTCCACGAACTCGTCACGTCCGTGCTGCGGATACAAGAAAGCCCCGGTCGAAACCGGGGCTGACTTGTTCTTCGTTGGTGCGCGATACTGGGATTGAACCAGTGACCTCTTCCGTGTCAGGGAAGCGCTCTCCCGCTGAGCTAATCGCGCGTGGTTCGCCTACTCAGAGGCGGCGACGGGAATCGAACCCGTGTGCACGGCTTTGCAGGCCGTTGCCTCACCACTCGGCCACACCGCCAACCAAGGCCGGGTTGGCCTTCGAGCGGATGACGGGATTCGAACCCGCGACCCTCACCTTGGCAAGGTGATGCGCTACCAACTGCGCTACATCCGCATGCTGCGTCTCCGGGGCTTTTCGGCCCCTTCCGGCTGCGAGAGAGAACATTAGCCCACAACCCGCACCGTCAACAAATCGCCTGGTAGATGGGGGTAAAAGTGAATAACACCGGTGTGTTTTCCGGGGTGGTTGCGCTCCGTCGGATGACACCGGCTCGGTGGCGCCGGCGCGGCGCCCGGCCGGCCCGGTGCGCCAGGCGATCCCTGTGGTCACAATCCGTCGCGGCGCGGCGGACCGGCCCGGGGCCTCGTTCCGCGGCGCGGAACTCTGTAACCGCGGTCCGCTCGGACACGGCCCCGCCCGATCTCCCGCGATGCTTCACTCGGTGGAGGGGGCGACCACGCGCCGAGCCGACATCGCGAGACCTTCTGTGCCCGTTCACGTTCCGTCCATCGCCGCTCGGCTGAAACACCCAGGTCAAGCCCCGATTTGGTGTGACACCGGGGATGCGTGTTAAGGTTCCTTCTCGTTCGGAACGGCACCCCAGCCGCTCTCGAAATCCCCGGTCCCATAGCTCAGCGGGAGAGCGCTCGCCTCACACGCGAGAGGTCGCTGGTTCGAAACCAGCTGGGACCACAATTCTTGTAATCCCTGGTCAGGGCATTTTGTGGGTTCTGATCATTCGCTGTCTGCGAGTTGGCTTTCGGTTCCTGTAGCACTCTCATCAGCGGAAATGCCGTGGTCTTTCTGTTTCGAATCCAGCTGGGTGGCTGTGTCTCCTGGGGCTGCTGGGGCAATAGTGATGTTGCGTCAGCGTTCACCTCGTCTACCGTTCCGCCGCCCCGGTTCACGGCCTTCGCCGTGCACCGGGGCCTCGGCGGCTGGTCCTCTATCGCCGACGTCATCGGGCGATCAGGGCCCGACGCGGGGTACGGCCATCAGACCGGCACGGGCGGGCTCGGATACCGGGGCGTGGAGACAAGCCAGCGCTCAGCAACCTTTCCATTGAGGCGCACGTCGCGATCCCGGCCGGCTTGCTCTGGTCCTCACCGTTCATCCGGTGGCAAGGAGCCGTCGGCGAGGTGTCGAGTGTGGATTTGGCGACGGCAGTCACCAGTCGCGCACTGGCCGACCGCAGTATCGAAGTGGGCGGGGTGGACGAAGTGGTGCTCGGCATGACGATCCCGCAGCCCGGGTACTTCTTCGGTCCCCCGACGATCGCCGGGCGCATCGGCGTCCCGCAGATCACCGGCCCGATGATCGGATGTGGTTCTACGACGTCCTGTGGACGTTCTGCAGGGCCGAGTGAACCGGCGATCTCCGTGCGAATCCGAGCGATTCCACCGGATCGGGATCCCGTTGAACTGCGGATTCGCCGTTCAACGAACGTAGCGCTCCGGGCTGAACGAGCAACTGTCCCAGCCTATTTGAGTATCGATCGCTACTGGAAGCTTGTCTGTCGGCCGTCGACGGTTGGCGTCGCTTCATCATGCGGGGTACGTGTGGTCATCCGGGCCTTTTCCTGCTGGGGTGCTGATTGTCACCGACGTGGGGAGGTGGTCGGCGGCGCGCGGCTGACGAGCTCGGCGATTGCTAAAGATTCGCTATTGGTTTGAATTGGTTGGGCTTTCGGGCGTGTCGACACTCGGCGTCGGCTCATGTGTGGTTGTTGTTGTGGCCGCCGGCGGGGCGCATGGGGGTGCCGCGTTTGTGGAGTGCGTCTTCGATTGTGCTGGCGGGTGTTCCGGTGAGTCGGCTGCAGGAGGTGGGGGAGTGGCCGGCGAGGTAGAGGTTTTCGAGGTGGTTGATGTCGGCGTCGGTGAGTGGTTGGTGTCGGCGGGTGGCTCCTTCTCGGGTGAGTAGGTTCAGGACGGCGGTTTTTGAGATGTCGTATCGGGCGGCGAGTTCGAGCGCGGTGGCGCCGTCGCGGTCGTCCTGGACGAGTTGGTCGATGGTGTGGCGGGGGAGTCGACGTTGGATGCTCCGGGCTGGTTTGGGCTGCACCGGTGTGGCTGATTTCCGAGGCCGTCGCCTGGGTTCGGGGTTGTCGGATCACTTCTGACTTCTCGCTCGCCGACGCTCAACCGCGAGAGCCATCGGGGCCACTCGCGGGCCTGGGCGGGCAGAACCGCGGCCTTCTGATCTGAGCCGCGGCGCGGCGCGCGGTGTCGAGCTGCTGTTGTGCCCGAGTGAGTCGGGCCTGAGATGCGGCGAGTCTGGCGTCGGCGGCGATCAGCCGCGCTGATGAGCGCCGGATCGCCTCGGTGGCGATTTCTAGTATCTGGTCATTGCCCATGTCGGCTCCCGATAGCCGTGCTGCGTTTCGCCGATCCACGACCTGGAACCCGCGCCCGGGTGAAGCCGTGCCCATGAGCCTCGCCCCCTCCGTCCGCTTGGGCACTTCGGATCTACCCGGTCCCTGCGCCCGCGAAACCCGGGCCATGCATGTGACATAAACACTCTTGCCGGCAGCCGAAAATCTGCCGTGTCGGGTGTAGACATTCGCTGCAGCGAGTTATACAGTCGCTGTCGTTCGAATTAACGAGTCCAAGTGGCCGGGCAGGTGAACTGCCCGGAAGAAGTAAGTTCCACCGTCCCCTTCCGGCGGATGACAGTTAGACCCGGAGCAGTTGGCCGGACCTGCCGGAAGGGGACGAAACACTACCGAACAACCGAGTTCGCAAGCACCGTAGGAAGTCCGGCGATCCAGGAGGTGGTCACTGACGAATCGTTCCTCAGTTCCGCATCCGGGAACGCATCGGATGCGGTGTGCGACAGCGGCCCTCGGTTGAGTCCAGCAGGATGGTGTATGGCCGGACGCCAGCAAAGTGCGGGCGTGTCGTAGCCGGATAGGGGGTGGTCACCGCGTGATCCTTCAAAAGACCGGCAAGTCACTTGAAGGAAAGAAAGTTCACGCGATGACCTCTGTCCAGCCTATCGACCCGTCCAAGATGCTGTCGGACC